>JBKJLU010000082.1:0-5623 GCA_046596815.1 Acidimicrobiales bacterium
GGCGGCTCGATCAACGTCTACCTCACCACGCTGGCCCTTCAGCCGGGCGGCCAGTACCTCATCTCGTTTTCCTGCCGGTCGCCCGACCTGGTCGGGTCGGCGCACGTCTTCGTTGTCACGGACGGGCCGACGGGCGCGAGTGCGTTCCCTGATGGCGCCGGCTACCCGTGCCCCGGCTCAGCTGACCCGGTCCAGGGCGTGTTCGCCTTCACGATGCCGGATGCTGCAACGTCGGTCACGGTCTGGCTGCGGGCGACCGGTGGCGGAAGCGCGGGTTACGAACGCGTGTCGCTTCGATCGTTTCAGTAGTGCGGGGGCGGCTCGGGCCATGCGGGGTCGCGTATGATGACGGCTGGTACTGGCGCAACGCTAGCTGAGGCCCCAGAACTGCCTGACGATGGCGCCGCGCCACCCGTACGCGTTGACTACGTCGTCGTTGCCTACCGCTCCGAACGGCATCTTGGCTCCTGCCTCGATTCGATCGCCGCGGACCGCTCCGCGGGCGCGTCGGTCATCGTCATTGACAACGCGTCGCCCGATCGCGCGGCGGACGTCGCCCGGAACCATCCATCCCATCCGCGCCTGATTGCTAATCCGAGGAACCTGGGCTTTGGCGGCGCCTGCAACCTGGCGCTCGACGCATCGGATGCCGACCTGCTCTTCTTCGTGAACCCAGACGCCCGGCTGGCCCGGGGGACCACCGCGGGACTCGTCACCGCGATCGAGGCGGACCCCACGGTCGCCGCCGCAGGCCCGCGGATCGAGGATTCGACCGGTGGCCTCCGCGCCGCTTCGGCCGGCTTTGAGCCCTCGCTGCGGTCGGTCCTCGGTCACTTTCTTTTGCTTGCCCGGTTTCCCGTCCTGAGGCGGTTCTTTCCGCCGCTCCAGCTGCCGTTCGGGAGTCCCGAACAGGCAGTCGACTGGGTCGGTGGTGCGGCGCTGATGGTGCGACGAGACGCCTTTTGCGGCGCCGGCGGCTTCGATCCGTCGATCTTCCTGTACATGGAGGACGTCGACCTGTGCCGCCGGCTGCGCGAGGCGGGCTGGACCATCCGCTACGAGCCGAGCGTCGTGGTCGAGCATGATCTGGGCGGCTCGCAGGGAGCTGAGCAGGCGGAGCGATGGTTCGCGGCGTTCCACGGGTACCTCGCCGGACAACGTGGTGTGACCTACGCTCGCATCGCGAGCGCCGTGGCTGCTGTCGGACTTGGCCTGCGCGCCCTCCTCCTCGTCGCGGGGCGACCCGTTCAAGCCCGGCGACTTGCCCGGGCCGCCCGGACTGCTGCCGGCCTCGCCGTGGGCGCTCAGCAGCCGGCCCGAGCATCCGGCGACGCATGAGACCGTCGAAGGCCGTGGCTGCCCTCGCCGCGCTTCTCGGCATCGGTGCGTTCGCGGGCATGATGGTCCTCGGCGATCGCACGCCGGAGACCATGCTGGTGTCCGCCGTGGCCGCCGCAGGCGCGGCGCTCGTTGTCGTCCTTGCGGTGGTGCGCCCAGTCGCCGCGTTCGCTGTCCTGCTCGGCCTCGCGTCACTTTCCGGTGTTGTGATCGGACTCCCCTTCGGGCGGGTGAGACTCGAGCAACCCGCGATCATCGCGGCTCTGGTGACCATCCTGGTCACGCGGTCCTGGCCGCGTCCATCCGACCTGAAGCCGATGCTCCCGCTCATGGCCGCGTTCGGGATCTATCTGGCGGTCCTCGCGCTCTCCTCCGCTCTCCATGCCCCGCAGCCCCTGGTGAGCACTCGCCTGATCATCTGGACCGGGATTTCGATGGTCGGCGGCCTGGTCGTCTTTTCGTTGCTCGTTCGTGCCCGGAGCGAGGAGGCGGGCGAATGGTTCACGGTGACGGGGGTGGCCCAATCGGCACTCGGTCTCCTGGTGGCCCTTGCTTTCCTGCTGCTGGGCCCGACGGGGATTCCCGGGATGCAGGTAAACCCAGGGGAAGCTCCGAAGGTCGCCGCTCTCGCCTTTGAGGCGAACCTCTTCGCCAGCATGCTCGGTGCGATGGCGCCGTTCGTGATTGAGCGATATCGGCCGCGCCGCGACCTTGTCTCGGCCGTTTCGGTCGTCATGATCTTCATCGGCTTTGGCCTCGGGGTGACGCGCGGCGCGTACATCGGCCTCGGGGTGGGGCTGATCGTGTACTTGGGACTCCTCGCCTATCGAAGCCGCTACCGGGCTGATGTGCTCGCCATCGTGCCGGTTATCGCGGTGGCCCTGCTCCTGGCGCCCTCCGTGGCGGTCGTGTCGCTCCCGTTGGAAAGACCGTCGGGATCCGCGCTCACCACGCCGACTCCCGACCATGATGGGTCCTCATCTCCGACGGCGGGCGAGTCGTCCGGGCGTCCTTCGAGGTCCCCATCCTCCACGCCGGCGCCGACGCCGGCACCCACCGGAACGACCGACACCTTCTCATACCGCACGGACCGCATTCCCACGACGCTACGCGATCTGCAGGAGAGCCCGATCATCGGATTGGGCGCGGCTACGTACGGTCAGCGCCACCTACTCACTGGAAGCAATGCAGGAGCGCCTGACTACATCGGCATCCTTGCGCTGGTCGCCCTCTACGAGTCCGGGTTGGTCGGGGCGTTGGCCCTCGCTCTCGGGTTCGCCTTCGCCCTTCGGCTGCTGCTCGGATCCAGCGCGCGCCACCCGGGGGACGCCGCCGCCTATGTGGCGTCGGTGATCACGCTGCTCGTCGCCTACCAAGCCACGAACGCACTATTCTTCTCGATCAACTGGATCATCCTGGGAGCCGGCCTGGCGCTCGCAGTGCGGGCGCGCCGGGGCCAGGTCCAGTGAGCCCAGTGAGCCCTCAGCGGATCAGCCCTGCGTTTCCTGACCGGACCTCCACCGTGGCGATCGTGACGGCCTTCCACCCGGAGCCTGGACTGGCCAACCGTCTGCAAGGAGTGCTAGGTCAAGTGGCGCGGATCCTGATTATCGACAACGGGTCAGACCCAGCCGAGCAGACTGAGATCACGGCGCTCATGGACCGCGGCGATGTCGATGTCGTCTGGAACCACACAAATCTCGGTCTTGCGGCTGCGCTGGACAGAGGTCTGGCATGGGCGTCGGACAGGAGGGCCGCGTGGGCGCTCCTGCTCGACCAGGACAGCCGGGCCGGACCAGGCATCATTGCCGAGGCCGCGCGAGTGCTTGCTGCGGCCGGGTCGCGGCCGGTCGCAGCCGTCGGCGCCGGAATCGTTAGCAAGGACGTTGCCACGCTGGCCGACGCTCGGGATTGGTGAGGAACGGGCCGTGATCGCGTCCGGCACGCTCGTGTCGGTCGACGCCTGGCGGGATCTTCGTGGCTTCCGACAGGACTTCTTCGTCGATTACGTGGACCTTGAGTTCTGCTTGCGCGCCCGCGCGTCGGGGTACCGGATCCTGCGATCGTTGCGCCCAACGATCGAGCACGCCATCGGCCGGCCGGAGCGACGCCGCTTCTTGTGGCGGAAGGTGACTGCGACCCATCACGATCGTGCTCGCCGCCACTCCATCACTCGCAACCGTGTCGTCGTCTGGCGTACCTACTGGCGACGAGAGCCTTCCTTCGTAGCAGTCGACGCATTGGGTTTCGCCAAGGAATCCTTGAAGATCGTCCTGTTCGAGGATGATCGAAAGGCCAAGATCGCGGCCATCCTCACCGGGATCCGCGACGGCCTGCGAGCGTCGCGCCGGCCCCGGTGACCTGCCCGAACGGCAATGCCTAACCGCGCGGGAGCAGCCAGTCCAGTCCTGCGGCCTCAAGCGCACGGAGGACTGCCTCGCGAGATTCGTCTCGAGTGATTGCCTCTGATCGTCGCACACGGCGTTGACTCTGAAGCCCAAAGAGCTCCGAGACATCTTGATCGCTCCGAACGCGCCTCGCCTGAATTGACGCGCGG
Source organism: Acidimicrobiales bacterium (assembly GCA_046596815.1). Lineage (GTDB taxonomy): Bacteria > Actinomycetota > Acidimicrobiia > Acidimicrobiales > CADCTF01 > DATLED01. Next base: position 3,896 of record JBKJLU010000082.1, read on the forward strand.
GTCACGAGTAGCTCAGGCCAGCCCCACAAGATCTCGTCGAGTGCGGCGGCCGCGGCACTCGCCCGAGCATCTACGAGTGTCGAGCGCGGATCGATCAGGTGCGCAACAAACCCCGCCAGTCGACTCCGGAACGCGCTGTCATGGCGATATGCGCGAAGAACCTCGGACCCAAAGCGATTCCGGGCGCGACTCAGGGGGGACTTGGCGTTGGTCGCATGAAAGGCATACGGAACAAAGCCCGGCACGTGGAAGCGGGTCGCGGATCCGAGGTCAGAAGCCAGCTGTGCGCTTTCCCCGAGCAGCATGATCGGAAGAAAACTCCCGAATGTGGCATCCTCAACGTTCTTGACCGCCGACGCAATCGCGTTGCGGGTCAGGAGGAAGTCGACCTGCTCTCGACGAAGGCGACGGCTCGTCCCGTGGTGTCGATGAAAGATCCGCGATGCAGGCTCCAGCAGCACGCGCCAACCCATCACCCAATATCGCCAGCCGAGGTCAACATCCTCGTAGTAGGCAAAGAAGCGTTCGTCGAACCCACCCACCTCAAGAAACAAGTCGCGCCGGACCAACATCGCGGCACCGTTTGCAAACAGCTGCTCAGTTACACCAGTCGGCGCCTCCTCGACGGGTTGGCCGTGATCGAGCTGAATTCCTCGTGCCAGCGGTGTCAGCCCCGATCGTCCGAAATCTATGGTCTTGCCGCTCCAGTCGAGCACAAGGGATCCCACCGCTGCCACGTCAGCTTCCCTGGCCATCGTGTCGAGGAGCGGCTGGAGCCATCCGCGGTCCACTCGAGCGTCGTTGTTCAGAAATGCCACGTGCCCGGTGGAGGCGGCCCGTGCCCCTTGGTTGCATGCCGCCGCGAAACCTCGGTTCGTGTCATTTGCCAGCAGCCTGACGCGAGGGAAGTCGTCCCGCACCATCTGGGCGGAGCCATCGGTCGAGCCGTTGTCAACAACGATCAGCTCTGCCGAGGAGTCTGGCTGACCGATAGTTTGCAATGAGGCCAAGCACTCGAGTAGAAGCGCGCGTCCGTTCCAGTTTGGAATTACGACAGTGGCGTCCCGGGCTCCCATCATCTATTCCCACCGCTCGCGCGGCGCCGCAACCAGAGCCGGGAAAGGATGCGACGTCCACCGTCGAGCTTCGCCATGGGAAGCAGAAGAGCCCAAAGCATCCACCGTGGGCGGCGGGATCTCGCGGCCAGTGGCACGAGCGTGCGCAGGCCAACGAGAACCTCGCCCCCCAACGCCCGGATCACGGCGAGTTCCATGCGCCTCCGCTCGAGACGAACGGTATTCACCTTGTGGGCCGTTGGCTGCCCGACCAGCAATGGGTCCAGCCGCTTCCGGACTGTAATCTCGGCGGCGATCATCGCGGCTTCGCTCTGGCTTGTGCTGGCGGCGTGAACCCTGACCATGGCCGTTGGCACCTGGCTCGGGATCGACGCGAATCGAACGCCCGCGAGCGCAATGCGGAGCCAAAGGTCCCAGTCTTCCATCCGAACGAGGCGTTCATCGAAGGTGCCGGCCGCATCGAACACGTCACGCCGGACGAGCGGAGCCTCGATGGGAAACAGGTTATTCACCAAGAGGTCTTGAAGCATCTCGTCCCCGGTCATCTCCGCGAAATGCTTCCTCAGCCCTTCGACCGGATTCTCGAGCCGACGCAGCGGAAGTCCGCCGTCTTCGAACACGTAGCCAGTCGGGCTGTAAACGACTCCGACGT
>JBKJLU010000285.1:0-3487 GCA_046596815.1 Acidimicrobiales bacterium
TGGAGCTACAAGCAAGGCGAGATGGTGTCGCTCCTCATCAACCTCGGCGACCGGCTCGGGCTCTACCGGGCCATGCGAGGTGCCGGCGCCCTCGCCGCAGGTGAGCTCGCCGCACGGACCGGCCTGCACGAGCGCTGGGTCCTCGAGTGGCTGCGCAGCCAAGGCGCGGCCGGTCTCGTGACATGGCACGACGACGACCGCTTTGAGCTCACCGACGAAGCCGCTGCCGTGCTCGCGGACGAGCACGACTCGCTGTTCTTCGCTGCGGGAGCCTTCGGTGCCCCGCCCGCTCCCGACTTCGTCGACGACCTCGCCGACGCGTTTCGTACCGGCCTCGGCCTGCCCTATGACCGCCAAGGCCCCGCGGGCGCGCACCGCACCGAGCGCATGCTTGGGCCCTGGACCCGCCTCGCGCTCGTGCCCCGCATTCTGCCCATGCTGAACGGGGTGGAAGCCAAGCTCGAGGCCGGCGGCGCGATCGCGGACGTCGGCTGTGGTGCCGGCGTCGCCGTCGTCGCCTTGGCGCAGCGGTTCCCGCGCTCGCACGTCCACGGCTACGACATCTCGCGCCACGCCATCGACCGGGCCCACCAACTCGTCGACGACGCCAAGCTCGAGAACGTGACGTTGCACCTTGCGGGTGCCGAGGAGCTCCCGGCGGAGTCGACGTTCGATCTCGTGTTGACCCTCGACTGCCTCCACGACATGACCAGACCGTCCGAGACGATCGCAGCCATCCGCCGCTCGATCCAACCCGACGGCACGTGGCTGATCAAAGACATCCGGTGCGCGCCACGGGCGAAGGACAACCTGGTCAACCCGATGGCCGCGATGATGTACGGCTTCTCCATCGCCAGCTGCATGTCCTCCGCGCTGTCCGAGCCCGACGGTGCCGGGCTCGGGACCCTCGGCCTGCACCCCGAACTACTCGCTCAGCTGTGCACCAAGGCCGGGTTCAGCCAGTTCCAGATGCATGACTTCGAGGAGCCCGCCAACCTCTACTACGAGGTCCGCGTTTGACGGCACTGTTGTTCCCATGGTCGTGGCCGCCGTGACCGGCGGCGGGACCGACGTCGAGGTCGTTCATCGCACACCACGATTCGTCGTCGACGCAGCCCTCGCATTCGAGCTCGAGGGTGGCGTGGGCGATGCGGTAAGGCTCGGAGACTGCGGCCTTCACTTTTGTGCCGACGGCCTGGGCTTCCTCGAGGGTGGGATGACCGTCGAGGATCACATGGGCTGAGAGCGCGCGTACGTCCGACGAGAGGCTCCAGATGTGGAGGTCGTGCACGTTTTCGACGCCGTCCACGGCCGACATGAGGTCGGTGACCTCGTCGACGTCGACCCCTTTTGGTGTCGATTCGAGGAGGACGTCGGCGCTCGATCGCAGCAGCCGCCACGCCTGCCAGCCGATGAGGAACCCGATGAGCAAGGAGATGACGGGATCGATGCGGTCGAAGCGACCGGTGACGAGTATCACCGCGCCGCCGATGACGACGCCGAGGCTGGCCCCGGCATCGGCCGCCATGTGCAGCAGGGCCGCTCGCATGTTGAGGTCGTGTTCCTTCTCGCGGAGCAGGAAGGCCGAGCCGGTGTTGGCGACGAGGGCGATGGCGGCGACGACGACCACGATGAGGCCTTCGACGGGCTCGGGGCGAAGCAGGCGGCGGATGCTCTCGTAGGTGATGATGGCCGTGACGAACAGGATGCTGGCGGCGTTGGCCTGGGCGGCGAGCACGGTGCCGCGGTGGAACCCGAAGCTGCGTCGCTCGGTGGGGGCTCGCCGGGCCCATCGGACGGCGACGAGGGCGAGGGCGACCCCAAAGACGTCGGTGAGGTTGTGGCCGGCGTCGGCCAGCAGGCCGATGGATCGGGCCAGGATCCCGGCGGTCGCCTCGCCAACGACGATCGTGACGTTGAGCATCAGCACCAGGACGAGTCGCCGTTCCCGGCGGGCCGAGAGGTCCTGGCGAGCTCGGCCTGGTTCGGCGAGCGGCTTGTGGTCGTGGCTCATCGGGCGTGTCCGACGTGTTCGACCGAGAGGTCTATCGGCGGGCTCTTCACTCCGGACGCCTCCATATCTGTGCACAGCCAAGTACGAAACCAACCTGCTGTGTGTCCTCGGTGTCTATTCCCGTTGGGAGAGGAGGCAGACACCGAGATCCATCAGTCCCGGTACGCACGGATCGATGATCCGGTAGAGCACCCGCTGGCCGTCACGGCGGGCGTGGACGATGCGTTGGTCGGCGAGGCGTTGCAGCTGGTTGGAGACCGCTTGTTGGCTGGCGCCGATCGCGCCGGCGATGTCGGAGGGGCTGACCTCGCCGGCGAGGTGGATGGCGTGCAGGATGCGGAGCCGGTTGTCGTTGGCCAGGACCTTGAACAGCTGCGCGAGGTCGGCGGCGGACGCGTCGGCCATGAGGTCGCCGCGGAGATTGGGGAACGGGTCTTTGCGAGACGGGGACATTTGCTAACTCCAAGAATACATGGTTGCATGTAGTAATGATTACCGAGATGAAGCCTACGACCCCACAAGCCAGTGAGGGTGTGATCCCGGCGTCGGGTCGAGAGCACCTTCTCACCGTCGTGTTCGGCTTGTGGATGACCGTCGGGTTGTTCCTGGACGGCTACTTCCACCAGAACCTCACCGGTGATTCGGAGTCCTTCCTCACCCCGTGGCACGGTGTGTTCTACGCCGGGTTCACGGCTTCCGCTCTTTGGCTGGCGACGATGTCGCGGCGCCGGGCCCACGGCGGGGCGGACTGGCGGCTGGGATTCCTCCCGCCCGGGTATCAAGGTGCTCGCAGCGGGATCGTGCTGTTCGCGGCGGGCGGCGCCGGTGATGCTGCGTGGCACACCGCCTTTGGGGTCGAGCGCGGCGTCGACGCCCTGCTGAGCCCCACCCACCTCGTGCTCTTCGTCGGGTTGGTGCTGGTTCTTACCGCCCCATTGCGGGCCGCGAGGGCGGCGCCGTCGTCGCCGCCGGGTCGGTGGCTGGTCGTCGGCTCGCTCACCGCGGCGGCGGCGCTGGTCGGGTTCTTCTTGAACTTCGCGTGGGGCCTGGGCATCGCCGCCCTCGTGCGTGTCGCGTACAACCCGGTCACCGAAGCCGGGGAGATCCAGGTGATCGCCGGGGTCGCCAGCATGCTCGTGACCACCGTCGTGCTCTTCGGTGCTGCGCGACTCCTCCTGGGCATCGGGCTCGTGCCCCCCGGAGCGTTCACCGTCCTGTTCGGTGTCGTGGCCCTGCTCGTTTCGGTTGCGTTCGATGAGGACGCCGAGGGCGTCCTCGCCGCGCTCGCTGCCGGTGCCGTGCTCGACGTCCTGGCGGCTGCGTTTCCCAACCAACGACTGCGCACCGGCACCCTCGCCGCGACCTTCGGCGTCGTCGCCACAGGGTTGTGGCTCCTCTACGTCGGGTTGCTCGGTGCGCTCGACGGGATCGCGTGGCAACCCGAGATCTGGTTGGGTGCCGCCGTCCTCAACG
>JBKJLU010000394.1:0-10869 GCA_046596815.1 Acidimicrobiales bacterium
TCGAGGAAGCCTTCGAGGGCCGTCTCGAGGTCGCCGACGGTGGACCGAAAGCGGTTGACGCCGACCCGGTGACCGAGGGCCACGCCTGACGCCATGGCCGCCGGCACCACGATCACGGCCTCCGGCATGCCGAGCACCAGGGAACCGGCGCTGGCGACGGCGAGCCCGAGGCCGGCGCCCTTCCCCACCGCCAGCCGGTGGGCCCGCCGCAACGCCGGCACGTCGACGGCCAGCTTGACCAGCACCATCCCGCCCTCGCCGGGCTCGTCGACCACCGCGATCTCGACCTGCTCCGCGTCACGGAGCAGAAGTCGGCGGTGGATGCTCTTGTCGTACTGGATGCGCACCCGGGCGCCGACATCCTGCCGGCGGGTCCAGGTGGAGCTGGCGCCGAAGTCGCGCCGCAGGTGGAATTGCTCCTTGGCCAGGAACCGGCGCAGGATGTCGTCGACCTGGCGGACCGGCCCGGGGACGCACCGGGCGACGGTGAGGCTGCCGAAGCCCAGGCCGGCGCGGCCGGCGGGCGGGCCGGAGTCGACGGGCAGCGTACCGGCGCGTAGCTCGGCCACCGCCCTACGGACCGACTCCCGGGAGAGCCCCGCCTCCACCGCCGCCTCCTCGAGCCGGACGAGGTCGAGCCCGGACTGACCCGCCCGGGACTGGCCGTCGAGCTCCGTGGCCCGGCGGAGAACCAGCGCGATCTGAGCCTCGTCGAGGCGTTCGCCTTCCACCGCCTCCGACGGTACTGCTACGAGCGGAGGTCGGTGGCGCGCGCCCAGCCCGGGTCGACGGGGACCACGCCGGCGCCCAGCACCGGGCCGGCCTCGATGGCCCGGGCCACGAACCGCTTGGCGGCCAGGCAGGCATCGGCCGGCTCCATACCCCGGGCCAACTCGGCGGCGATCGCCGCCGACAGCACACATCCCGAACCATGGGCGCCGTTCGCCCAGAGGCGGGCACCCTCCAGCCACACCGCCTCCCCACCGGCGACCAGGAGGCAGTCGGGCGAGGCGTCGCCGGCCAGGTGGCCACCCTTGACCAGCACGACGTCGGGCCCCATATCGGCCATGGTTCGGGCCGCCCGTTCCATCGTCGCCCGGTCGGCCACCTCGAAGCCGACCAGCACGCCGGCCTCAGCCAGGTTGGGGGTCAGGACCGTCGCCCGGGGCAGGAGCAGCCGAATGACGGCGTCGACGGCCTCCGGCGAGGTCAGGCGCCTACCGGTCGACGCCACCATCACCGGGTCGACCACCAAGGGCCACACGCCCAGCTCTACCACCGTCTGCACCACGGACTCGACGATCTCCGCCGACGCCAGCATCCCGGTCTTGGCTGCGTCGACACCCAGATCAGCGACCACCGACGCGATCTGGGCCCGCACCACCTCGGGCGTCATGGTTTCCACCGCCTGCACACCAAGGGTGTTCTGGGCCGTCACCGCCGTGACCGCCGCCGTCCCCCACACGCCGTGGGCCTCGAATGTCTTCAGGTCGGCGACGATGCCGGCGCCGCCGCTGGAGTCGGAGCCGGCGATGGTGAGCGCCACCGGCCGCGTCCGACTCACCTCACCTCCGGCTCGGGGGGAGGTCACCGGTGTTCCCAGCCGGCGACGGGTAGGTCGCCGTCGCGGAGCCGGCGCTCGGCCGCGTCGGCGGTGCACCGGCCGATCCGCAGGGGCGTTCCGAGCCCGCGCTCGGCAAATGTCGACTCGATCAGGTCGGGGTCGCCGGCGGTGAAGAGCAGCTCGTAGTCCTCGCCGCCACCCAGGGCCATCGCCTCGGGGTCGTCGCTCACCCGGTTGACGCCGATGGCCACCGGTACCCGATCGAGCACGACGCCCACCCCCGACTCCTCGGCCAGGTGCCGCAGGTCGGCGGCCAGGCCGTCGGAGACATCGATCATCGACGTCGCCCCGGCCACCCGTGCCGCCGTGCCCTCGTCGAGACGGGCCCGGGGCCGGCGGTGGGCCAACACCAGGTCGGGAGCATCGGAGACCCGCCTCTTGCGCAGCAGTTCCAGGCCGGCGGCGGAGGAACCCAGCGGGCCGGTGACGAAGATCGTGTCGCCGGGCCGGGCGCCAGAGCGCAACACAGGTGGCTCGGGCAGGTCGCCGCCGTCGCCCACGACGGCGACCGATACGACGAGCGTCGCCGACGACGACAGGTCGCCGCCGACGATCGGGCACTCATAGGCCTGGGACGCGGCGATCAGGCCGTCGTAGAGGAGGTCGAAGTCGAACTTGGCCAGGGGCCCGGCGACGGTCACCAGGGCATAACAGGGCCGACCGCCGACGGCGGCGACGTCGCTGACGTTGGCCACCAACGCCTTCCAGCCCATGTCGTCGAGGCCGACCAGTTCGAGGTCGCAATGGACGCCGGCGACCACCGCGTCGGCCGCGAGGAGCATCGGGCCTGCCGGCGCCGGCACCACGGCCACGTCGTCACCCACCCACGTCTGCCCCGGAGGGCCGACCAGGCGCCGGCGGAGGCGCTCGATCAGGGCGAATTCAGATAACGTCGTGGTCAGAAGCTAACCGCAAGTCAGGAGGGCTCTTGCAGGGAGTCATCAAGTCATACGACCCGGGCACGGCGGAGGGTGTGGTGATGCGCGACACCGACCGTTCGGAGTACGACCTCTCCCCCCATGCCCTCACCGGTTCGGTGTTCCGCATGCTCCGCCAGGGCCAGCGCGTTGTGTTCGACCTCGACGCCGACGGCCGGGCCACCCGCGTCCGCCTTGGCTCCGAGGTCGACATGGGCACCCCAGGTTTCGCACCCCGACCCGACGGAAGGACGGTATGACGACCACATCAGCGGCCGCAACGGCAACACCGACCACCACCGCGAACCAACCACTGCTCGACTGGGTGGAGGAAACCGCCGCCCTCTGTCAGCCTGATCGCGTCGAGTGGTGCGACGGGTCGCAGGAGGAGTACGACCGGCTGTGCCAGTTGCTGGTCGACGGCGGCACGCTGACCCGTCTCGACGACGCCAAGCGGCCCAACAGCCACTGGGCCACCTCCGACCCCGGCGACGTCGCCCGGGTGGAAGACCGCACCTACATCTGCTCGGCCAAGGAGATCGACGCCGGCCCCACCAACAACTGGCGTGAGCCGTCGGAGATGAAGGGCACGCTCACCAAGCTGTTCCGGGGCTCGATGAAGGGCCGGACGATGTACGTCGTCCCCTTCAGCATGGGCCCCATCGGCTCCCCCATCGCCCATATCGGCGTTGAGATCACCGATTCGGCCTACGTCGCCGTGAACATGCGGATCATGACCCGCATGGGCCAGAAGGTCGTCGACTCCCTCGGTTCTGACGGTGCGTTCGTGCCGTGCCTGCACTCGGTCGGCGCCCCCCTCGCCGAAGGTCAGGCCGATGTGGCATGGCCGTGCGACGCCGAGAACAAGTACATCGTCCACTTCCCCGAGGAGCGGTCGATCTGGTCCTACGGGTCGGGCTACGGCGGCAACGCCCTCCTCGGCAAGAAGTGCTTCGCCCTTCGCATCGCCTCCGTCATGGCGCGAGACGCCGGTTGGCTGGCCGAGCACATGCTCATCCTGAAGCTCACCTCACCCGCAGGTGACACGAAGTACGTCACCGGCGCCTTTCCGTCGGCCTGCGGCAAGACCAACCTGGCCATGCTCGTGCCGACCCTTCCCGGGTGGGAGGTCCAGACCGTCGGCGACGACATCTGCTGGATGAAGTTCGGCGAGGACGGTCGCCTCTGGGCCATCAATCCCGAGGCCGGGTTCTTCGGCGTCGCCCCGGGAACGTCGATGAAGACGAACCCCAACGCCATATTGACGTTGGATGGGAATTGCATCTTCACCAACTGTGCCAAGACCGACGATGGCGACATCTGGTGGGAAGGCATGACCGACGAGAAGCCGGCCCACCTCATCGACTGGAAGGGCAACGACTGGACGCCCGAGTCGGAGACGCCGGCCGCCCACCCCAACGCTCGCTTCACGGCCCCGGCGGCGCAGGATCCCGCCATCGCCCCCGAGTGGCAAGACCCGGCCGGGGTGCCGATCTCGGCCATCCTCTTCGGTGGGCGGCGCTCGTCGGTGGTGCCGCTGATCACCGAGGCCTACTCCTGGACCCAGGGCGTCTTCCTCGGTTCGATCATGGCCTCGGAGACGACGGCAGCCCAGCAGGGCGCCGTCGGCAAGCTGCGACGAGATCCCTTCGCCATGCTCCTGTTCTGCGGCTACCACGTGGGCGACTATCTCAACCACTGGCTCAAGATCGGCGCCGCCACCGACGAATCGAAGCTGCCGAAGATCTTCTACGTGAACTGGTTCCTCAAGGATGACGACGGCAAGTTCATCTGGCCGGGCTTCGGCGAGAACAGCCGGGTGCTCGAGTGGGTGTTCCAACGCTGCGACGGCATCGGCGAGGCCGTTGAGACGCCCATCGGGCTGCTGCCGGCGCGTGGTGCGATCCCGACCGACGGACTCGATGTCCCTGATGCCGCCTGGGACCAGTTGCTCGAGGTCGACGCCGATGCCTGGAGAGCCGAGATCCCCTCGATCGAGGAACACTTCGCCGGGATCGGCGACCGGCTTCCCCAGGCGCTGCGAGACGAGTTGGTGACGTTGGAGAAGAGACTCAGCAACTAGTCGTCCGACGGCACTCCTTCCGCGGTCGGCCACTCCGGCCGCCCGCCGGATCATCACCGCCCGAGCCCTTCGCGGATTCGCCGACGGACTCGTCAGCATCCTTCTCGTCGCCTATCTGCGCGACCTCGGCTTCTCTCCGACGCAGATCGGCGCGGTCGTCACGGCGACGCTGGTCGGCTCTGCCGCGCTGACCCTCGCCGTCGGCCTGGGCTCCCGGCGCTATCCGGTGCGTACCGTGCTCGTCGGTGCCTCGGTGCTCATGCTGGTCACCGGCGTCGGGTTCGCCACGGCGACGCGGTTCTGGCCCATCCTGCTCATCGCCGCCGTCGGCACGCTGAACCCCTCAGCCGGCGACGTCAGTGTCTTCCTCCCGACCGAGCAGTCGGTCCTGGCCGGGGAGGTCGATGCCCGCGACCGTCCCCAGCTCTACGCCATCCACAACCTTGCGGGCTCGTTCGCCGGAGCCTTCGGTGCGCTGGTCTCCGGCGTCCCCGGCCTCCTCGAAGGCGGCTTCGGTCTGCCGACCATGCCGATCCAGCGACTCGGGTTCGTGCTCTACGCCTTGGTCGCTTTGACCGTCGGGCTGCTGTACCGGCGCGCTCCCGGACTCGGTTCGAGCGATCCCGATGCGCCGGCGACGGCCGCTCGATCTCGCGCGCGCCCGCGCCGCATCGTGCTCGAACTCGCAGCCCTGTTCAGCCTCGACTCCGCAGGCAGCGGGTTCGTCGTTCAGTCGCTGCTCGTCCTCTGGTTGCATCTCCGCTTCGACCTGTCGGCGGCCGCAACGGGAAGCGTCTTCTTCGCCGCCGGACTCCTGGGGGCGGCATCACAACTTGCGTGCGGGCCGCTGGCCCGGCGCATCGGGCTGATCCCGACCATGGTGTTCACCCACCTGCCGGCCAACGTCGCCCTCGTCGCCGCCGCCTTCGCTCCGACGGCACCATGGGCCATCGGACTGCTCCTGATCCGGGCTCTGCTCTCGCAGATGGACGTGCCTGCCCGCCAAGCCTTCGTCATGGCCGTGGTGCCGCCGGAGGAACGGGCCGCCGCCGCCGGCGTCACCAACGTCCCTCGGAGCCTCGCGTCGGCGGCAACGCCCCTCCTCGCCGGCGTGCTGCTGGCCCGGAGTTCGTTCGGCGCACCCCTCGTCATCGCGGGCTCGATGAAGATCGCCTACGACCTGTTGCTGCTCTGGCTCTACGGCTCGGTCCCGGCCGAGGTGGCCGGCAAAAGGGATACCATGCCCCCGCTCGCGTAACTGTTCCCAGGAGGCTCACCCCGTGGCCGTCACCGCATACGTCCTCATCCAGACCGAAGTCGGCAAGGCCGCCCAAGTCGCTGAAGAGGTCGCCGCCATCGATGGCGTCGTGTCGGCCGAGGACGTCACCGGTCCGTACGACGTGATCGTGCGCGCCGAGGCCAGCTCGGTCGACGACCTCGGCAAGATGGTCGTGAGTCGGGTCCAGCTGATCGACGGCATCACCCGCACGCTGACCTGCCCCGTCGTCCACCTGTAGCGGGCACGGAGGCGGCTCGATGGACAACGACCGCCTGATCGATCGCGTCCTCGATCCCCGTTACGTCGAGGGCCTCGCCTCGTTACCCGACGACGAGCTTCGGCAGCGACTCGTCGACGCCGAAGAGGTTGAACGCGAGACGTCGGCGGTACGGCGCAATCTGCACCGCATCATCAGCGAGCTCCAGAGCGCACTCGAGGGTCGGCCTTCACCTCCGGCGTGAGCGGCGCCGGGCTACCAGCAGCACGACCGCGGTAACTACAGCCGCGCCGACACCGGTGAGGAGGATGCCGATCGGCGTTCCCGTGCGCAGGGGAAGCGTCCGGGGAGCCTCGGCGGGAGGGCCGCCGGCCGACGTCCCCGACTGGGGCACCCACGACGTCGTCCCGGAGAGTTCGACCCGGGCGCCATCGAGTTCGATGGGCACGGTCCAGCGCTTCACGACCTCGGTTCGGCCGGAGTCGAGCACATTCTGCGGAGGCAACGACGCGGCGTAGCGGGCGCGCGGTTCGAGCCACGTCAGGGTCGTCCCGCGGCCGAGCGACTCCCACCTCGGCTCGACGTCGGCACCCACCGGTCCTTCGGGGGCGGCACCCCGGGAGGCTGCGGTCAACAACCAGGTGCGACTGGCCAGGTTTCCCTCCGGGCCGTCCGGACCGATACGCACCATGGGTTCGCCGGCTTCGCCGAGCACGACCAGAGCGCGGCCGGCAGGAAGGGTGATCGAGACCGCGGGCACCGTGCCGTCGACGACACCGGCCCGAAGGCCGTCGATCTGTCCTGTCAGCGCGGCCAGGAAGCGCCCGGGCGGACGGAGAAATTCGCGATGTCCGGTGATCGTGATGCTCTCGGTGCCGTATCGAGCCGGCACCGTCCACGAACCGAGTTGGATCGCTCCACGTTCGGCACCGGCGGGCACCTGATCGGAGCGCGTGGCATGCAGGCGATGGTCGAACCAGCCCCAGGTGGATTCCACCGAGATCCGCACCCAGTTCGGGGCCGCTCCGGCCACCGCAGTCGATGGCACCCGTCCGTCGCCTTCAGGGGTCGCCGATCGATACCAGTCAGGAGACGCCAGATTGGCCTCGACGCCGCTCGCAGCGATGCGCAGGAACCCTTCCCCACCCGCAGCGATGACCTCCAGCGGCGTGGGCGTGGGGTTCTCGGCCACGAGCTGGGCCGCCGCGCTCGTCACCACCTCGATCCGAACACCGGGTACCGACGGGGTCACGCCATCGAGGACGTTGCGAAACCCGGGTATCTCGCTGTGGGCCAGTGCGGGTGGAGGCGTGTGCGCTGGCGCGACGAAGGCCATGGCCAGCAGCACCATGGCCTTCGCAACGACGTTGCCGGTTCGCACCCGGCGAGACGCTACCGGCGCCGAGCCTCGACCACGGCTCCGCGTCCACGACGGATCACGAGGGCCAGGGCAACGCCGGCGATGGCCGCCGCGACCGGCAGCACCGGCTCGGGAATCTCCCGACGATTCGATGCGGGGACCGCCGCCAGGTCAACCGCACCTCCGCCGTCCTGGGCACGGTCGAGGGCCACCGCCGGCTTCGCCTTCGACGTCGCGGCCGCCGGCGCGTCGCCTGCCTTGCTCGGCGTGTTCGGCTTGGCGGCGTTCTGCGCCTTGGCCGGCTTCGGGTCGGAGGTCCCGGCCGATGTCACCGCCTTTGCCGTTGCCGTGCCAGCGTCGACCACCGAGACCTGCTCGGCCACCGACGGCGTTCCCGCGGCGTTGATGGCGAACAGCAGGTACGGGCCGGCGGGCAACACAGCAGCGTTGTCGGGCACCATGGCCCGCACGCTGTTGCCGGACTGCGTGAACGGGATCTCCACATTGCGCTGATCACCGTCGATGAGGTGGGTGACCGATGGGTTCCGCACCAGCACGACCTTGGCGATGTCGTTGGCGCCCGAGGTTCCGAGCGTCAGCTGCTTGCCGAGGTGGACCTCGTTGTCGGCCGAGATGATCGGACGGATCGCGGTGTCACCGTTTTTGGCGAACAGATACGGCGGGCTGAAGATCTCGAACGAGGCATCGGGCTCGGCCTTCGACCGGCTGATGGCCTGATTCTGCGGGCCGTAGTAGGTCGGGATCGGATCATGTCCACCCACGAGCACCCGACCGTCGGGGAGCAGCGTCGCCGCGTTGTGGTACGTGCGGCCCTGCTTCGCCTCGGCCAGCGTCTCCCACGTCCCCCCCGTTCCAGCGGCGTTGGGGGTGAAGCGCTCGACCCGCGTGATCGGGGCCTCGGAGCCGGGAGCGATCACGTGATCGAGGTCGCCTCCGGAGAGCACGATGACGCTCCCGTCGGGCAGGGTCACGCCGCTGCCGTACCAACGCGAACCCGCGAGTTTGCCGGCGTCGAAGGTCTGCAGGCGGGGCCCGGCCTTGCCGTCGAATCCGTCGGCCACCCACCGGTTGATGCGAGCCGAGTCGACGGGGAGGTAGCTCCCCGGGGAGGTTCCCACCACGCCGCCGGCGCTCAGGAACGATGCCGTGGCGTAGGGGGCCTTGAGGGTGAGCATCTGGGAGAAGGTGGAGCCGCGGAATCCGGGGTCGCGCTTCGGTCCGCCCTCGGTGGTGAGGCCGGGAATCCCGAGATCCGTCCACGTCTTGGCCACGGGGTCGTACGACGCCGCGGTGTTCCAGAGGGCCTCGTCGTAGCCCTGACCGGCAGGGTTGAAGGCCTGGCCGGCGGCGTCGTAATACACGTGACCGTTGGGCAGCAGGTGCATGCGGGGGAAGAGCGGAAGGCTGCGGTCGGCCGTCTCCGGGTTGACCGTCCAGGTGCTCGCCGCCGGGTCGAAGACCTCGCTCTGGGCGACGTTGCGCCCGCTGTCCTTCAGGTCGTAGCGATCGTCCGGGGCGTACGCCGGCTTCAACAGCTTGGTCACACCGCTCGACGCCAACACGGTGCCGTCGGCCAGGGTCGTGAGCGACGGGTACCAGCGGCCGTAGGTCATCGAGCCTTCGGGCTGCCAAGTGTCGCCCTTGGCCGTGAACGACCGGGCCGACTTCAGGCCCTCGAGTTCGAGCACGCCCACGCTCGGTTGTCCGCCCGCCGGCAATCCGGGCTCGGCGTAGTAGTCGGTGCCGCCGACGGTGAGGACGTTGCCGTTCGGCAGGAACGTGTTGTCGGCGCAGAACAGGCTGCCGTTGTTCAGGGTGTCGCCGTTCTGCTCGACCTTGGTTCCTTCGACCAGCGGCTTCTCGGCGGTGTTGCCGAAGAAGCCGGTCTCGTTGGCCGGGGTCTTCCACGTGTTGGTCGCCCCGAAGGTGAGCAAGCGGCTGCGGGCATCGCCGGCGCGGCGGTGGCCTTCGGTGGCTACGGGTCCGGCCACGTCCTCGCTGCCCTCGATGGCGTTCCAGTAGAGAATCCGGCCGTCGGGCAGCACGTTCTGGGAAGCACCGGCGGGCAGGCAGGTCTTCTTGCCCGACGGATCGATGGCGCACGACGACGTCGTGCCGTTGTCTCCGTCCTCCCGAAAGGGGGACGAGAACTCACCCAGCTGGGCGCGACTGGCCGGCGTGGAGCCGGCGGCGGCGGCGGCTCCGGCGGTGGGCGCGGCCACGAGCGCGGTGGCGGCCAAGGCAGTGACGAGCTTGCGCAACGAAGGTCCCCCCAGAGATCGGTTGCTGTCTGACTTCGTCAATACGGACCCGGGGACCTGCCCGGATCATCGCCTCAGGCTCGGGCGCCCACCAGGAGGGCTCGAATGCCGAGACCCATGATGAAGAGGCCGCCGAAGCCGTAGAGCTGGTAGAGGCGATGGCGCATCTGCTGGCGGTAGCTGTAGAGGATGCCGATGGCGATGATGGCCACGAATCCGTAGAACATGTGGAACTGGGGAGCGTCGATCTTCTCCCCCGCCACCAACTGGACGCCCAGGATGACCTGGACGAAGACGGTCAGCTCAGCGATGACCGTGAACCACCACAGCGCCCGCGTGCGCAGACTCGGGATCCAGGCGGCCCCCAGCGACCACAGCCCGGCGAGGGCGTTGGCGATGATGACCACCCACGCCCATCCGACGTGGAGCTCGAGCAGGGTCAGGGCCCGGAAGAAAACGACGTGAGGGGTCGTCGTCTCAGCACGTAAGAAGAACCAGCGTCATTCGTATTGCGACCCCTCACGTCGTTTTCTGACGGTCCCTCAGGAGGAGACGGGAGCGGACATCGCCGCCATGGCCTCGGCTTCGGCCTGGGCCTCGGCGGCCACGTCGACCAGGTCGGCGATCTCGGCCTCGGTGAAGCCGGCGAGCGAGCGGAACTTGCGGGCCAGGTGGACCGGGTTCTCTTCCTTCTCCCCGCGGAAGCCGCCGAAGCTGAAGAGCTTGTCGACGGTGCGCTGGAAGTCGAGGGCCCGCTGGCGGCGGTCGGCGTCCTTCTCGGTGAGCTTGCGCAGCCAGTCGCTGCCCATCTTCACGTGGGTGACCTCGTCGGCCAGCATCCAGTCCTCGCAAAAGAACAGCACCGGGTCGGTGGTCTGGTCGCCGAAGTCGCGCATGGTGTTGAACACGTCGATGGCCAAGCCCTCGAGCGCCCGGTTCACGCCGGTGAGGCGCAACACCGGATCGGCGTTGCAGGCGGCCTCGAACAACATCGTCTGTTCGGCGTACTCACCGATCTCGGTGCCCATGTGCTCGGTCAACTTGATGCTGATCTCGACGTGGCGGGCCTCGTCCCAGCACTGGCGGGCCATGTCGAGCTTCATGGCG
>JBKJLU010000008.1:0-15272 GCA_046596815.1 Acidimicrobiales bacterium
TCGACGAGTACCTCGGGCGCATCCCGACCGCCGGCGCCTCGGGTGCCGGGATCCTCGGGCCGGTCGGCGCAGACGCCTTCGTCCATCAGGCGGGGGTGTCGATGGCCCTGCTTCGCCAGCGGGAACGGCCGGTATGGTCAGGCTCGTGACGACCGTCGACGAACTTCAGGAACTGGGCCAACAACTGCGGGTGGATTCGGTGCGGGCCGCCGCCGCCGCCAACTCGGGCCATCCGACATCATCGATGTCGGCCGCCGACCTGATCGCCGTGCTCGCGGCCAACCACCTGCGTTACGACTGGGACCAGCCCGAGCACCCCAACAACGACCACCTGATCTTCTCCAAGGGTCACGCCTCTCCCCTGCTGTATGCCCTCTACAAGGGCTGCGGCGCCATCACCGACGACGAGCTGCTCACCTTCCGTCAGTACGGAAGCAAGATCGAGGGACACCCCACGCCCGTGCTGCCCTGGGTCGACGTGGCCACGGGTTCACTCGGTCAGGGACTGCCCATCGGCGTCGGCGTGGCCCTGGCCGGCAAATCCCTCGACCGCCTCCCCTACCGGGTGTGGGTGCTGTGCGGCGACAGCGAGATGGCCGAAGGCTCGATGTGGGAGGCCTTCGAAGCCGCAGGCTTCCATGGCCTCGACAACCTCACCGCCATCATCGATGTCAACCGCCTCGGTCAGCGGGGCGAGACCATGCACGGATGGGACCTCGGCGCCTATGCGGCACGGGCCAAGGCCTTCGGCTGGCACACCATCGAGATCGATGGACACGACTGTGCGGCCATCGACGCCGCCATGACCGAGGCCGCCGCCACCAGCGGCAAGCCGACGGTCATCATCGCCAAGACGAAGAAAGGCAAAGGCGTCGCCGCCGTCGAAGATCAGGACAACGCCCACGGCAAGCCCCTGCCCGACGAGGCCGGCGCCATCGACGAGCTCGGGGGGCTTCGGAACCTGTCGTTCGACGTGGCCAAGCCGGCGGCGGGGACGCCGCACGTCGCCACGCCGACGCCCATGGAGATGCCGACCTGGGACCTCGGGGAGAAGGTCGCCACCCGCAAGGCCTACGGCGTCGCGCTGACCGCCCTCGGTGCCGCCCGTCCTGACGTCCTCTGCCTCGACGGCGAGGTCTCGAACTCGACGCACGCTGAAGACTTCAAGGCGGTCCATCCCGAGCGGTTCTTCGAGATGTACATCGCCGAACAGCAGCTGATCGCCGCGGCCATCGGCATGCAGGTACAGAACTACCGGCCTTTCGCGTCGACCTTCGCCGCCTTTCTCTCCCGGGCCTACGACTTCGTGCGGATGGCGGCCATCAGCCGGGCCAACTTCGCCGTCTGTGGATCGCACGCCGGCGTGTCGATCGGCGAGGACGGGCCCTCGCAGATGGCGCTGGAGGATCTGGCGTCGTTCCGGGCCATCACCGGCACGACCGTCCTCTATCCGTGCGACGCCGTGTCGACGGCCAAGCTCGTCGCCCTCATGGCTGACCGGGACGGCATCTCCTTCCTGCGCACGACCCGCGGCGCGACCCCGGTCATCTACGGACCCGACGAGACCTTCGAGGTCGGTGGCAGCAAGCTCGTTCGCTCGTCCGACGACGACGTCGTCACGGTCGTGGCCGCCGGCATCACCATGCCCGAGGCCCTCAAAGCGGCCGACGCCCTCGGCACCGAGGGCATCGCCATGCGCGTCATCGACCTCTACTCGGTGAAGCCGGTCGACGGCGCCACGCTGAGGGCGGCGGTCACCGCCACCGGCGGCAAGATCGTCACGGTCGAGGATCACGCTCCCGAGGGCGGGGTCGGCGACGCCGTGCTCGACGCCCTGTCCGACTGCGGCGTCACCCTTGCCCTCACCAAGCTCGCCGTGCGCGAGATCCCCGGTTCGGGCAAGCCCGAAGAGCTCCTCGCCGGCGCCGGCATCGATGCCGCCGCCATCGCCAACGCCGTCCGCGCCCTCGCCAAACGCTGACCTTCCCGACGGCCGCGTTGCCGGCTTTCGAACACCCAAGCCCCGCCCAACCGGCCCAACTGTTCGAAAGCTCGCCAAGCCGTCGGCGCCAGGAGCGCCAGCGACCAGCCGACACGTCGAGCGGCAAGGCCCCGGCCCGGAGGGCGGCGCCGTAGAGCGAGACCGAAAGTAGGGTCGCTCCATGACCCGCTTGCACGACCTGTTCGCCGACCAGGGGCAGAGTCCCTGGAGCGACAACCTCTCCCGGATCGGCCTTCGCTCCGGGAACCTCCAGCACCTGGTCGACCAGGGCATCCGGGGGGTCACCAGCAACCCGACGATCTTCCAGAAGGCCATCGCCGGGTCAGCCGACTACGACGAGCAGTTCCAGGATCTCCTGCAGGGACATTCCGTGGAGGAGTCGTACTGGGAGTTGGTCTTCGACGACATCACCCGCGCCCTCGAGGTCCTGCGACCGGTGTACGACGAGAGCAACGGGGTCGACGGCTACGTCAGCCTCGAGGTGGCGCCGGCGCTGGCCCACGACACCGCCGGAACGGCCGAGGCGGCGCGCGCCTTCGCCCACCGGGTGGCCCATCCGAACCTCCTGGTGAAGATCCCGGGTACGGCCGAAGGCATCCCCGCCGTGCAGGCCATGATCGCCGAAGGCATCAGCATCAACGTGACGTTGATCTTCAGCATCCCCCGCTACGCCGAGGTCATCGAGGCGTACCTGGCGGGCCTCGAGTCACGTCAAGGTGACCTGTCGGCCGTGGCCAGTGTGGCTTCGTTCTTCATCAGCCGGGTCGACACCGAGATCGATCGGCGGCTCGAAGCTCTCGGTACTCCCGAGGCGTTGGCGCTGCGGGGTCAGGCGGCCGTCGCCCAGGCCCGGGTGGCCTACGACCTGTTCACGAAGCGCTTCTCCGGTCCCCGGTGGGAGGCCCTCGTCGAGCGGGGCGCTCGGGTGCAGCGCCCGCTGTGGGCGTCGACGTCGACCAAGAACCCGGCCTACCCCGAGCTGCTCTATGTCGACTCGCTCATCGGGCCCGACACCGTCAACACCATGCCCGATGCCACCGTCGAGGCCTTCCTCGAACGGGGAACCGTTGCCCGCACCATTGACGTCGATGCCGCCGAGGCCGTCGCCGTCCTCGATCGCATCGAGGCGCTGGGGATCTCGCTGTCGGACGTGAGCGCCACCCTCGAGACCGAAGGTGTCGCCTCCTTCGTGAAGTCGTTCGACGAGTTGGTGCAGAGCCTCCAGGACAAGGCCAATGAGCTCACTGCTTGACCGGCTGCGCGCCGGCGACACGACCCTTTGGCCAAAGGGCAATGTCGCCGCCAACCGTCTCGGATGGTTGACCGTCGTCGAGCGCATGAAAGCGGAGGCCGGCGACCTGCAGTCGTGGGCGGCGACCATCGAGCACCCGAAGGTCGTCCTACTCGGCATGGGCGGCTCGTCCCTCGGGCCCGAGGTGCTGCGGAGCTTCGCCGGCAGCGACCGCTTGGTCGTGCTCGACACCACCGATCCCCGCACGATCGCCGGCGTCGAACTCGACGATGCGTTCTTTCTCGTGTCGTCGAAGTCGGGTGGCACCATCGAAGTGCAGACGCTGCTCGCCCACGCGTGGTCGAAGGTCCCGGACGGATCTCGATACGCCGCCATCACCGATCCCTCCACCACCCTCGGCGACCTCGCTCGAGAACGGTCGTTCGCGCGGGTGTTCGAGAACCCGGCGGACATCGGGGGTCGGTACTCCGTGCTCTCGTACTTCGGGCTCGTGCCGGCGGCGCTCCTCGGGTACGACATTGCCGCCCTGTGCCAGCGGGCCATCGACGTCGACGCCGAGGAAGCCGTCGCCCTCGGTGACGCCATGGCCCATGCGGCCAAGGACGGACAGGACAAAGTCACGATCCGCACCGCCCCCTCGTCGGCCGCCTTCGGCCTCTGGGTCGAGCAACTGGTCGCCGAGTCGACGGGCAAGCAGGACAAGGGCTGCGTGCCCGTGCCGACGACCGAGGCCGAGCTCGGTGACGACCGGTTCAACGTGTCCGTCACGATCGGCGATGCGCTCGACCTCGGGGCCGAGTTCATGCGCTGGGAGATCGCCACCGCCATCGCTGGTCACGTGCTCGCCATCGACCCCTTCGACGAGCCCAACGTCACCGAGTCGAAGGAGAACACCAAGCGAGTTCTGGCGAACCTGCCGATCCCCGCGGCCGAGCTGGCCGACCCGAGCGGCACCTTCGAGTGGCTCGCCGACACCGTGGACGAAGGCGACTACGTGTCCATCCAGGCCTATCTGCCGTACGGACAGGACGACGCCCTCGAGACGCTGCGCCGCCGCGTGAGAGAGCGCCTCGGCGGCGCGGCGGTGACTGCGGGATACGGGCCCCGCTTCCTCCATTCGACCGGTCAGCTGCACAAGGGCGGGGCCAACAACATCGTCGCCGTGCAGATCGTCCCTCCCCGCCCCACCGCCAAGGTCGACATCCCGGGGTTCTCCTACGACTTCGGAACCTTGATCGCGGCGCAGGCGGCCGGTGACCACCAGAGCCTGCTCGACCACGACCGCCGCGTTCTCCGCGTGGGCGCCGACCATCTGCAGGAGGTCAACTGATGCAACTCGGCATGGTCGGCCTCGGCCGCATGGGGGCCAACATGACGATGCGGCTCGTCGAGCGGGGCCACGACCTCGTGGTGTTCGACCGTTCGCCGGAAGCGGTGCGGGCCTCCGCGGCCGAAGGGGCGACCGGCGCCGAGAGTCTCGAGGATCTCGTCGCCAAGATGACGGCCCCTCGCTGTGTCTGGGTGATGGTGCCTTCCGGCGCTCCGACCCGCGACACCATCACCGCACTCGCCGGTGTGCTCGAGCCGGGCGACACGGTCATCGACGGGGGCAACTCACCCTGGCGCGATGCGCTCGAGCAGTCCTCGCTGCTGAGCACCCGCGGGATCTCGATGGTCGACGCCGGAGTTTCGGGCGGGGTGTGGGGCTTGAAGAACGGCTACTGCTTGATGGTCGGCGGCGACGCCGAGGCCGTCGGCGCCGTCGAACCGATCTTCCACGACCTCGCCCCCGAGAACGGGTACGCCCATGTCGGTCCGATCGGATCGGGCCATTTCGTGAAGATGGTGCACAACGGCATCGAGTACGGCATGTTGCAGGCGTATGCCGAGGGTTTCGCATTGATGGACTCGGCCACCGAACTCGAACTCGATCTCCACCAGATCGCCTCGGTCTGGCAGCAGGGATCGGTCGTGCGGTCGTGGTTGCTCGATCTCGCCGTGCTCGCCTTGGCCGACAAGGAGGGATTCGCCGGCATCAAGGGCTACGTCGAGGATTCCGGTGAAGGGCGCTGGACCGTGACCGAGGCCATCGATCGCGGCGTCTCGCTCCCCGTCATCACGGCCTCGTTGTTCGCAAGATTCTCGTCACGGCAGCCGAACTCGTACTCGGCCCGGATCATCGCCGCCCTGCGTAACCAGTTCGGTGGCCACCAGTTCTTCACCGAGGCGAAGGCGGCCCAACAGGCCAAGGAAGCACAAGGCGAGGCTGAGGGCATCGTCACCAGCGAAACTGAGGCCGACGAACATCACCGCTGACCCCAACCCCCTGGCCGAGGGTCTCGAGACCGAGCGACGGGCGCCGCCGTGCGTACTCGTCGTCTTCGGTGCTTCCGGTGATCTGACCGCCCGCAAGCTCATGCCGGCGGTCGAGCGGCTGGCACGGCGCCGCCTGTTGCCCACCGCCTTCAGCCTCGTCGGCGTCGCCCGCACCGCCTGGACCGACGAGGACTTCCAGTCGCACTCGCTTGCGGCCGTGAAGGACGCGGGACCGGAGTGGCCCTCGGTCGTCAGGACGTTCCGCTACGTCGCCGGCGACTACGCCGAGGGCGACACCTTCGAGCGGCTGCGCACTGTGCTCGACGACATCGACCGGGCGCACGGTACCGGCGGGAACCGGGTCTTCTACATGGCCACCGTTCCCAACGTCTTTGCTTCGGTGGCGGGTGCCCTCGGCGAACATGGGCTGGCCCGCCGCACCGGCGACACCCCCGGATCGTTCGTCCGGTTGGTGATCGAGAAGCCCTTCGGTCACGACCTCCCGAGCGCCGACCAGCTCGATCGTGACCTTCATGCCGTGTTCGACGAGAGCCAGCTCTACCGCATCGACCACTACCTGGGGAAGGAGACGGTGCAGAACGTCCTCGCCCTGCGTTTCGCCAATGCCATCTTCGAACCCATCTGGAATCGCAACTACGTCGACCACGTCCAGATCACGGTGGCCGAGTCGGTCGGAGTCGGCCATCGCGGCGGCTTCTACGAATCGGCCGGTGCACTGCGCGACATCGTGCAGAACCACGTCATGCAGGTGCTCGCCCTCACCGCCATGGAACCCCCGGCCACCATCGACGCCCATGGAATTCGCGACGAAAAAGTGAAGGTGTTGCGCTCGATCGCCACGATGCGACCCGACGAGGTCGCCGGCAACGTCATCCGGGGGCAGTACGACCGTGGATGGGTCGAGGGGGCAGAGGTCGCTGGGTATCGCGACGAGGAGGGCATCGCCGCCGAGAGCCGCACCGATACCTATGTCGCCGCCCGCCTCGAAATCGACAACTGGCGGTGGGCGGGCGTGCCCTTCTATCTCCGCACGGGCAAGCGCCTCCCGAAGCGGGTGACCGAGGTCGCACTCGGATTCCGCTCCGTTCCCCACCTGCCGTTCCCCGAAGGTATGGCCAAGGGCCTCGGTCCGAACGCGTTGGTGCTCCGCATCCAGCCGGACGAGGGCATCACCTTGCGGTTCGGGGCCAAGGTGCCAGGCCAGGCGTTCCGAGTGCGAACGGTCAACATGGACTTCTCGTACGGCGCCGCCTTCGTCGAGGAGTCGCCCGAGGCCTACGAACGTCTGCTGCTCGATGCCATGACCGGCGACCCGACCCTGTTCATCCGCGACGACGAGGTCGACCAGGCGTGGCGGATCTGGGACCCGGTGCTCGAGGCCTGGGGGGAAGCCGACGCCCCACTGTCGCGGTACGAGGCGGGCACCTGGGGCCCCGCCGAGGCCGACGCGCTGCTGGAAGAGGACGGTCGATCATGGCGCAACCCGTGACCACGCTCGGCCTGTGGTCGGAGGAGTCGACGACGGTCGCCGAGGTGCTCGGCGCGCTGGAAGCGCTTCGACGACCCGAGCCCATGCCGGCGACCCGTACGAGCGTCCTGACCCTCGTCATCATCGCCCGGCGGCGCGACTCGGCGGTGCGGGCGCAGGAGGCCATTCACGAGCTCGGCGGTCGCCATCCCGCGCGGGTGCTGACGTTCTGGCTCGATGCTGACGCCACCGAAGGCGCGCCCGGTGTCGACGCCCAGATCCGGTTGCTGGGCGGCGAGACCGACGGCAAGGAACTGTGGTTCGAGGACATCGAGCTCGACGTCCACGGGGCCGCCACGGGCCACCTGCACTCGCTCATCGAACCGCTGACCCTGAGTGATCTTCCCGTGGTCGCCTGGTTCGTCGACTCCGTACCGGCCGCCGATGATCCGCTGTTACTTGCCGCCGACGTCTTGCTCGTCGACACCCGCCAACTCGGCGACGACTGCTTCCCCAGCCTGGTCTCGCTGATCGACCGCCGACCGGTCGTCGATCTCTCGTGGGTGCGGCTGCAACCGTGGCGCGAGCTGCTGGCCGGCCTCTTCGAGGGTCCCGACTTCCGCCCCTTCGTCCACCACGTGAAGCGGGTCGAGGTCGCCGGCCGCTTCGGTCCTCGCACCCTGTTGGGCGGATGGGTTGCCGACCGACTCGATCTCCCCGACCGGGCCGTGCACCTCACCCAGGCCCATCCGGTCTCCATCCGCCTGCAGTGCGAAGACCAGAGCACCCGAACAGCCACCTTCGAAGTCGCCCGGCTCGCCGGCGGTCGCATGGTGCACGCCCGCGCCGACATCTCCGGTGGACCGTCATCGGAGGTGGTGCTCCAACTTCCGGAGGCCACTCCGTCGTGGGGCCTGCCGGATGCCCTGTCCCGCCTCGAGCGCGACCCCGTGTTCGAGCGCGCCCTGCGGCGTGCACTCACTTAGAGTGCGGCGCGTATGAACGGTGAGCTCATCGTGGTCGACGACGTTGCCGGCGAGTTCGCCGAGCGGGTGATCGAGTCGTTCCACGCGCGCCGGGGCGAGGATTTCTCGCTCGCGCTCTCCGGCGGGCAGACCGCTCGCGAGTGCTACGAGCGTCTGGCCGACGTGGGCGGCGAGCAGATCGACTGGTGGCAGGTCGACATCTATTGGGGCGACGAGCGTTGTGTCCCGCCCGATCACGAGGAATCGAACGAGCGCCTCGGACGCGAGTCGCTACTCGAACGTGTCGGTGCGGCCCGCGCCGTCCATCCGATGCGCTGCGACGAAGGCCCCGAGAGCTACCAGTTGCGGGTGGGAGAACTCGGCCAGTTCGACGTCGTGCACCTCGGCCTCGGTCCGGATGGGCACACCGCCTCACTGTTCCCGAACTCCCCCGCCCTCGACGCCGATCCTGGCCTGCTCGTGTGTCTGAACGACGATCCGTCTGGCTCCAACCCCATCCAGCGGATGACGTTGACCTTCTCGGGCATCGCTCGGGCCCGCCTCGCCGTCTTCACGGTCACCGGGGCCGAGAAGCAAGAGGCCATGCAGAAGGTCTTCGACGGCGTCGACGTCCCGGCGTCGCGAGTGCGGGCCGACCAGGTGATCTGGCTCGTCGATCGCGACGCCGCCCCCCGGGGCTGACCCGACAGGTGAAGGAAACGGGTCGGTTGCGGAATGCAACCCACCTGCTAGGTTGCGCCGTCGATGACTGCACCATCACTGTCTGGCGCCGGCCAGGATCCCTGCTCGATCGCTCGCACCCTCGAGGTGATCGGCGACCGCTGGTCCCTGCTGATCCTGCGCGATGCCTTCAAGGGTGTGCGCCGCTTCGACGACCTGCAGCGTGACCTCGGGATCGCCCGCAACATCCTCACCGACCGGCTGCAGAAGCTCGTCGACCATGGCGTCTTGAGCCGTACGCCCTACCAGGCTCGACCGGTGCGCTACGAGTACCGCCTCACCCCCAAGGGTCGTGACCTCTCCCCTGCCCTCGTGGCCCTGATGCGCTGGGGCGACAAGTGGCTGGCCGAGGATGGACGACCTCCCCTCGTCCTCGCCCACAAGACGTGCGGCGAACCCGTCGACCAGAGCTTCATCTGCTGGAGCTGTGACGAGACCGTGACCCCGTCGGGTCTGCGGGGCCGACCCGGTCCCGGCGCCCACCTTTCCCACCGTCAGACGGAGTCCGCCCGATGAGTCCCAGCCACGACGAACTACTGCAGGCCCCGCTCGACGAGCTCTTCCGAGCGGCATCAGCGAGACGCGACGCAACCACCGGGACCCGGATCACCTACTCCCCCAAGGTATTCATCCCCCTCACCCACCTCTGTCGAGACAAGTGCGGCTACTGCACGTTCGCCCAGCCGCCGGCTCGGGTGCAGGCGCCGTACCTGTCACCTGAAGAGGTCTTGGCGATCGCTCGGGCCGGAGCCGAGGCCGGCTGCCACGAGGCCTTGTTCACCTTGGGCGAACGGCCGGAGGAGCGTTACCCCGTCGCTCGCGAGTGGTTGGCCGAGCGCGGCTACGCCACCACGGTCGACTACCTGGTGGCGATGTGTCGGTTGGTCATCGACGAGACCGGACTTCTCCCTCATGGCAATGCCGGTGCCTTGGATGCCGATGAACTGGCTCGCGTGCGAGCGGTGACGGCGAGCCAGGGGATGATGCTCGAGAGCCTCAACCACACCCTCGCCGCTCACCTCGGCTCTCCCGACAAGACCCCCGAGCGCCGGCTCGCCACCCTCGAGGCCGCCGGGACCCTCGCCATCCCCTTCACCACCGGCATCCTGTGCGGCATCGGCGAGTCGCGAGGCGACCGCATCGACGCCCTGGTCGCCATCGCCGAGAGCCATGCCCGCCACGGACACGTGCAGGAAGTGATCGTCCAGAACTTCCTCCCGAAGCCGGGGACGTCGATGCACCAGGCGCCGCCCTGTCCCGAGGACGAGTACCTGTGGTCGGTGGCTGTCGCCCGTCTGCTGTTGCCGGCCGACATCCACCTGCAGGCCCCGCCGAATCTGAGCGACGATTTCGGGCGACTGCTCGACGCCGGCATCGATGACTGGGGCGGCGTCTCGCCGGTCACCCCCGACCACGTCAACCCCGAGCGTCCCTGGCCCGCCATCCACCGTCTCCGCCAGGCCACCGAAGCGCGTGGTTTCGCATTGGCTCCGCGACTGACGATCTATCCGTCGTTCGTCCACACCCCCGAGCGGTGGCTCGACGCCGGCATGGGCTTCCCGGTGATGGATCACAGCGACGCCGAAGGCTTGGCCCGCGAGCCCGGCGAGGTCTGGTACTCCGGCGTCGAGATCGAACCCCCGGACCTGATCGACCCCGCCGGCGTGGGGAGCGCCAGCGAGCAGCCGGCCGCCGAGCGGCAAGCCCCGCGCCGAAGGCGCCTTCGCGCAGAGCGAGGCCATGTAGACGAAGTATTGCAAGGGGTGATGCTCGGGCAGAAGCCGGGGGTCGACGAGATCGTCACGCTCTTCTCTGCCCGCGGTCCCGAGGTTGCGGCGGTGGCCGAGGTCGCCGACCAGATGCGGCGGGACATCGCCGGCGACGTCGTCACCTTCGTCCGCAACCGCAACATCAACTACACCAACGTGTGCACGTTCAAGTGCAAGTTCTGCGCCTTCTCCAAAGGCCCGCTCTCGCTGAACCTTCGGGGCACGCCTTACCTGCTCGAGGTCGAAGAGATCACGCGCCGCGTGGCCGAGGCCGAGGAACTCGGCGCCACCGAGGTGTGCCTCCAAGGCGGCATCCATCCCAGCTTCGACGGTGATTACTACATCGACGTCATCAAGGCCGTGCGGGAAGCGAGCTCCACCATCCACATCCACGGCTTCACCGCGCTGGAGGTGACCGAGGGTGCGAAGCGGCTGAACGAACCGCTCGACTCCTACCTCAAGCGTTTGATGGCGGCCGGCCTCAAGACCCTGCCAGGGACGGCCGCGGAGATTCTCGACGACGAGATCCGGGCCATCCTCTGTCCGGACAAGGTGAACACCGAGGAGTGGCTCGACGCCCACCGCACCGCCCACTCGGTCGGCCTTCGCTCGAACATCACCATCATGTTCGGGTCGGTCGAGCAGCCCGTGCACTGGGCCCGCCACCTCATCCGTACACGCGACCTGCAGGAGGAGACCGGCGGCTTCACCGAGTTCGTGCCGCTGCCGTTCGTGCACATGGCGTCGCCCATCTACCTGCAGCGCAAGAGCCGTCGCGGCCCCACGTTCCGCGAGACCCTGCTCATGCACGCCGTCGGCCGCATTGCCTACGGTCCGCTGGTGCCCAACGTCCAGGTTTCGTGGGTGAAGATCGGCGCCTCCGGGGCTCGCCAGATCCTGCAGTCGGGGGCGAACGATCTCGGCGGAACCCTCATGGACGAGAACATCTCCCGCGCCGCCGGTGCCGCCCATGGCCAACTCATGGACGAAGCCGGTTTCCACGAGATCGCCGATCCCCTCGGTCGCCCCGTCGAGCAGCGCACCACCCTCTACGGCCGCGCCGCCATCCCGGCCTGAACCGGTGGCGGCGGGCATGAGTGGGGGGCCTTCGGCAGGCTGGTATGCCGATCCGGCGGGGTCGGGAGGGTTGCGGTACTGGGACGGGAGTGGCTGGACCGAACACGTCACGCCGGTGGCTGCGACGGCGCCGGTGTCGACGCAACCGGCGTCAGGGCCCGGCCGCACGGGTCCCCGGGTCTGGCCGTGGTTCACCCTGATCGGGGTGCTCTTTCTCACCGGCGTCATCACCGCCGCCGTCATGCTCGTCCCCCGTGCGGTCCGCGCCGGTGGCCGAGTCACCGATCTGGCCGCGCAAGTGACCGCCCGTGACGGCCTCGACGCCGCCCAGACGCTGCGCTCGATCGAGGGCTCGTACGCCAACGTCCGCCCGGATGCCCTCGCAGATCTCGAACCCGACATCACCTTCACCGACGAGCCGAGCACCGACTTCCAGACGGCCAGCGTGTACTCGTCGTCGCAAGAGTTCGCCATTGCCGTGCTCTCGCTGTCGGGCCGCTGCTACGTGATCATCGAAAGCAACGGGATCGAGACCACCGGACGGATGCAGGACGACCGACCCTGTTACGCCACCCTCGCCTTCGGTGGCATCGTTCCCGAGGAGTTCTGATGAACGGCGGGCTCTTCGACGACGACGCCGTCATCCGGCGCGTCGACGGCGAACTCGTGCTGCTGCTCGGTGGGCCACGAGCCCTGCTCATGCAGTTGGCCCATCCCCTCGTTGCTCGCGGCGTGGCCGAGCACAGCGGATTCAAGGCCGATCCCTTCGCCCGCTTGCAGCGCACGCTCGACGCCAGCTTCGCCATCGTCTTCGGATCAGATGAGCAGTCGCGCCGCGCCGCCAAAGGCGTGCGGGCGGCACACCGCCAGGTGCACGGCGAGGGGTATGACGCCAACGATCCCGACCTGTTGCTGTGGGTGCACTCGACCCTGGTCGACACGGCGCTGCGCATCCACAACCGGTTCCTGCGGCCCCTCCCGACCGACGAGGCCGAGGAGTACTACCGCCAGTCGATGCGGGTGGCCGAGGTGCTGGGCGTTCCCCTCGACCGTCAGCCTCCTGACCTCACGGCGTTTCGGTCGTACGTCCGACACCAGGTGGCGACGCTCGTCGTCGGCGATGACGCCAAGCGGTTGGCGAAGGCGGTGCTGCGTCCCCGGGTGCCGATCCCGGCGGAGCCCGCGGTGATCCTGGTACGCAACCTCACCGCCGGGCTGCTCCCCGAGCCCCTTCGTCGCGGGTACGGACTCGGATGGGATCCCGTCCGTCAGGCGGCGCTGACGGCCACGACCATGGCCCTGCGCCAGACGCTGCCGTTCGTGCCCAGCGCCGTGCGCCGGGTCCGCAACCTCACGTAATCCGCCAGGGCTCATCGGCCCATCGACGCGAGAGGGTCGCCGGAACCGGAGCAGCTTCCCACTGGTCGACGCCATCCGGGCGCCACTCGGCGATGTCGACGTCGA
Source organism: Acidimicrobiales bacterium (assembly GCA_046596815.1). Classification (GTDB taxonomy): domain Bacteria; phylum Actinomycetota; class Acidimicrobiia; order Acidimicrobiales; family CADCTF01; genus DATLED01. The sequence continues at coordinate 13,076 of JBKJLU010000008.1, forward strand.
GATGATCGGGCGACTCGGCCGAGCGGACGGCGAGCACCATCCGTCCGTCGGGTTCGCTGATGCCGGGACCCCAGATCGAGGGGATCCAGCTGAGGGGAACCGACGCCGTCACCTCGAGGCCGTGCTCACTGCGCTCGGCCATCACCACCGGCCGCTCGTGCTGGCCCGCCGGCGTGCAATGCACCACGACCGCCTCATCCGGACCGGCGAGCTCTCCCCCGAGGCGCCTGAGCGACGGGGTCGCCCGCGCCGTCAGCGCGGCCCCGAGTCGCAGCCCATGAGCGGCGCGGAAGATGGGATCGTCCCACTGCTCGGCGGCGGCGGCGCAGGCCGTGAGCACGGCCCGGTCGATCAGGGGCGCCGGCAGCGTGAACAACAGCAACAATGCATCTCGGTGGCTCGGGTCGGCTCGGAAGGCGGTGCGGCCTCCGGGACCAGGAACCGGGCCGATGCCGATGTCGGCTTCGCCGGGCCGGCGGCCCAGGGTGACGAGTGCGGGATCGCGAGACAGGCGATGCCACGCCGATCGGTAGAGGAGGCAGCGCGGCGGCGATGCACCGAGTGCTCCCAACGCCAACTCGGCGGCCACGTCGCCATGATCGGGCACGACCAACTCACCCTCCGACCACCGGACCTCGTGGGTCCCGCCCGAACACCGAACGGCTGCAGAAGCCTCGGCCATCGGCACCCACCAGGGCGAGCTCACCACTCGACCGTGCCGGTGACGTTGCGTCCCCCTACCGTGATCGCGACCGTCATGGCCGACGTCCCCTCCGAGAGACCCGGCCGCAGGACGAACCGGGTGGCACTCCCGCCTTCGTAACGGGCACGCGTCGGCTGGCCGAGGTGGAGCCCGTTGTGACCGTCGGTCACCCGGCACGACCACACGGCCTCGAGGTCGAGCACGTCCCGAGCCCGCAGCACACGTCGGGTCAGATCGAGTCCCTCGCGACGGATGCGGGCGACCAGTTCGAGCGCATCCGCCGTCCAGGAGATCCGGGTCACGTGCACCGACAACCCCGGACGGAGGTCGCCGAAGGCCACGTCGACGTTGCGGGTGTGCTGCGGTTCGAACCCGTCGGCGGGCGTTGTCAACGTTTGGCGGAGGAAGGCGACCCAGTCCGAACGGGCCCTGCCCTCGCGCTTCGGGCTCCCGCCCGCCAGTCGACGAACCTCGTATCCCACCTCCGCGAGGGTTGCGGCGAAGTCGTCGATGAGCGCCCGAGCCGAGCGATCGAGGGCGCGCGACGCTTCGAAGGCCCGCACCGGTCCGGCGAGCACGCGAAGCGCCTCCGTGCCGGCGCTCGGGCGACTGGTCGGGTCGAACGCCGCCAGCAGGTCGAGGTGGCGACCGATCTCCGCTTCGAGCCAGACGCCGGCGCCGTCGCGCAGCGGCGGCGTCGGCGACGAGTCGGAGATCACCGTCACCGTCGACTCCGACAGTGGTTCGGGGTCGGAGGCCGTGAAGCCGGCCAGGGGTGTCAGCCCGCGCACGGCCAAGATGTTGTCGAACTCCGTCTCGAGACGGCGGGCGACGCCTGGGGGTAGCACCTCGGCGGCGGCCAGCGCGCCGGTCACTGCGTGAACGTTGCGCCGCACCTCGTCCACCGGCGCGCCCCCTCGCCGGATCGAGGTGAGGGCCTCCTCGAGCAGGAGCCAGAGGTGGGCTTCCCCCCGCCTCGCCGACGACCCGCTCAGAATTCCCAGTACTCCTCGGGCAGCTTGCCCTCGATCGAGCGGATGTTGGCCCGCACGCAGCTGTGGCACTGGTACTCGACCCGCTTGTTCTCGGTCACCAGCGACCAACCCTCGGGGAGCCCGTCGGGGGGCGACTCCACCTGGGTACCGCAGTACGAGCAGGTGCGGTAGATGGTTTCCGGCACGAATGGCAAGCGTAGGTCGCCAGACCCGCGAAGCTGGGCGGCGTCATGGCCCGCACCCGCCGCCCACCGGTCGCCCCCGCACTCGCGTCGCGCATCGAGGACTTCCTCGACGCCATCGACGCGCAGAGCGATCGCGATCAACTGACCCAGCTGCTGCTGAGCGTCGCCGATCTCGCCGCCGACCGCACCGACCGACTCGACCTCAAGATCACCACCACGGCGCTGGCCGAGATGCGCCTGGCTTTCTCCGTCTTCGCCCCGTACCGCGAGACCCCCAAGGTCACGATCTTCGGGTCGGCGCGCACCCTGCCGGA
>JBKJLU010000410.1:0-7231 GCA_046596815.1 Acidimicrobiales bacterium
TCGCCTAGGTGGCCCGGGGAGTGAGTGGCGAGACCGACCCGACCAGCACGAGGCGATGGGAAATTCCCGGAGCCCCCTCTACTTGGACGGGAGCGCATCACCCATGAAGCAGAACACGAAAGGCAACATCCGCCGTGTCACCACCTTCGGGTTGGGGCTCGCGCTGGGGCTCTCGTTCCTCACCGGCACCGCATCCGCGACGCCGAACCAGGAGAAGGGGTCCCAGGGCAAGAGCTCTGCCTCGAAAACGTGCGACGGCGGCACCAACAGCGACAAAGGGCATGGAGCCAACCAGAGTGGTCCTTACAACAACACCTGCCCCGGAGGCGAGTCGGCCAACGGCAACGGTGGTGGGGGCGCGAACGGTCGGCCTTGTGCAGGGTGCGTCGGAAATGCCGACGACAAGAACCCTCCCGGCCAGCAGCCCGGGCCGCAGGATCACAACAACGGCTATGAGTGCGACGGCAACAACGGCATCGCCAAGGGCAATCCCGCCCACACTGGCTGCACCACGCCGGACTCGACGCCTGACGACACCCCACCTGCCTGCCCGGCTGGCGAGGCTGCGATGAAGGCCCATTCCTTCGTCGTGGATGGCAAGAACGTCAGCGACATCACCGGCAAGGTGGCGACCGGCGACACCGTGAAGGCCAACTTCACGATCGCTGCGAACTGCCCGACCCAAAAGGTGTCCCTCGTGTCGTACGTGGCGCAATCGGCCACGCCCAGCCCCTCGGAGCTCTCGGTGCACAAGTCGGACACCGGTACCTTCGGTCCCGGCGAGCACTCGCTCACCGTCACCGTCCCGAGCTGCTTCTTCCAGGTCGACTTCGTTCTCGGTGACGTGATCACCAAGTTCGAGGCCAACACGACGTACGGCGACCGTCAGATCGACCGCGACAACGGAGGCTCCTCCTGCGTCCAGGCCGGTCCGAAGGACCCCGGCAACACCGGTGGCAACACGGGTGGCAACACCGGTGGCAACACCAACACGGGTGGCAACACCAACACCCCCGTCGGCACCAACCCGGTGCAGACGGTCGTCACGACCGGCTCGACCGAGGTTCTCCCCGTCGTCACCCCTGCGGTGACGGTGGACGGCACCCCGATCGCAACCAACGTCCTCGGTACCGCCATCGAAGCGGCTTCGGCTGCTCCGGGCAACGGCACAGTCGACGGTGGAGCACCGGCCGTCACGGGTGGCACGTCGCAGCTCCGGGGTCGTCCGACCCAGGTGCTCGGTGTGCAGCTCGAGCGTGGCGCTGTCAGCGGGCTCGCCCGCACCGGCTTCACGTTGCTGCCCTTCGCGGGTCTCGGAACCGCCCTGTGCCTGCTCGGCGTCGCTCTGACGTCGGCCAGGAAGCGGAGCGACGACGAGTCCGTCGCCAATGACGATCGGCTCGCGGGCTTCTAAGCCAGCGCACCGCTCAGCTGCACCACTTCGGGGGCCCTTCGGGGCCCCCGTTTTGGGTTCTAGGATCAGCAGCCGTGAGCCGGCCCATTCGCTTCGAGCACTACCAGCATCTCGGGGACAAGCGCTCCCAGGTGGTCCACGATCTCGACAACATCACCGAGGCCTGCAACCTCGACGACTTGATGGCGTCCGAGCAGTACCTCGCCATCGCACCGGACACGGTCCCCGAGGCCCGCAACCGCGGGTACAAACCGTGCCGGCTCTGCATCCCCCAGCCCCGGGGGTAAGGCCTGCGGTCTCTGGAGAGTGGAATGCGCGCGCTCTGGTGAGGAGCGCGCCTGTACGTTGAGGGTGTCATGGACAAGTTCATCGATTCGGACGGTTTGCGCCTCTGGGCTCACGTCGGTCGACCGCCAGCGTCCAGCGGCAACGGCCGGCGCGGGCTTGTGCTTGCCCATGGCTTCCCGACCGGGCCTCGGTGGTCGGAGAGTTCAGGTCGCACGTACCCCGACTTCGCCGACCGTCTCGCCGCAGATGCCGGTTGGACGGTGCTCGCATTCAATTTCCGCGGCACCGGCGAGTCCGAGGGTGACTTCTCTATGGCCGGTTGGCTGCACGATCTTCAAGCGGCCATTGCCCACTTGCGCGAGACCGAAGCAGTGGAGGGCGTCTGGCTGGCGGGCTTTCGCACCGGCGGCGCCCTCGCCATCTGTGCCGCCGCCGAAGACCCCGAGGTGCGAGGCGTCGCCACCTTCGGTGCTCCCGCGGATTTCGACGACTGGGCCGCTGAGCCCCACCGGTTCCTCTCGACGACGCGCGGCCTCGGGGTCATGCGCACCCCCGGCTACCCCCAGGATGTCGCCGCGTGGGCCCTCGAGCTCAAGGAGATCCGGGCGTTGGCCGCCGTCGACCAATTGGAGAACCGTCCGTTGATGATCGTCCACGGCAGCATCGACGACGTGGTGCCGTTGTCGGATGCGAGGGTGCTCGCCGACTCGGCCGACTCCGAGACGTGCGAGTTGCGCATCATCACCGGGGCCGGCCACCGCCTCCGTCACGACCCCCGGGCCGTCGCCGTGCTCCTCGGCTGGCTCGACCGTCAAGCCTTGTAGGCGATCAGGCCCAGGCGGCGTCGATCATCGTGCGGAGTACGTGCGCGCGACGTCGCGGGTCATCCGACTCGGTGAGGTCGCGCACCACGACGAAGCGTCGTGCACCGGCTTCGAGCATGGACGGAAGGGTTACGGGCGTCACGCCTCCGGTGACGAAGAACGGACGGTGCGCGGCGCGGGCGGCGTAACGGAGGTAGTCGAGACCCGTTCCCTCCCGGCCAGGTTTCGTCGGTGTCGCCTCGACCGGACCGGTGCTGATGTAATCGATCGGCTCATTCTCGGCTCCGTCGAGTTCGGTGGGCGCATGGGTCGAATAGCCGATGATGGCGCCCGCACCGAGGATGCGCCGGGCCAGCGAAGGCGGCGCGTCGTCTTGGCCGACATGCACACCGTCAGCCCCCAGTTCGAGGGCGAGATCGGGGCGATCGTTCAGAACGAACGGCACGCCGGCGTCAGCGCAGACCGCTTGGACGACGGCGGCCCTCTCGATCTGCAAGCGGGCGTCGAGCACCTTGTCGCGAAGCTGCACGATGTCAACGCCGCCTTCGATGCAGGCGGCGACGAACGCAGCCAGGTCGGGCCGGTCGGGCGTGCAGAGGTAGAGACGCCGGTCGCCGATGTCAACCACCGGCTACCGCCCGCACCAGTTCGAGGCGGTCACCGTGGCGGAGGAGGGTGGTGGCCAGTGCGTTGCGGGGCACCGGTTCGCCGTTTCGCTCGACCACGAGCACCCGCTTCCCGAGCCCGAGTTGCTCGAGAAGCTCGGTAACGGTCGCGCCACCGAGCACCACGACCTCGTCCCCATTCACCGTGATCGTCATCATGGACATCGGAGGTGAACCTACCGCTGTGACTCGAAGGCCACGATGGTCTGGAGATACGGAATTCCGCCTGATCGAACCAACCCGACGCGTCTTCGTGCGGGTTCATGGATCGCCAGATTCCCGTCCGGCGTCACCCAGAAGAGGAAGGACCCGTCGTTCGACCACGCCAACGCGCCTGGATCCACCGAGGCACTTGGACCGCCGGTGGCGACGGATCCGGGGATGGTGAAGCGGAAGACCCGGGCGAGGCGGCCGGCCAGCGGCCCAGCGGCGGCCGCGATCTCGATGCCGCCTGGGCGCTGCGCTGCGGAGACAAGGGGGACGTCGAAGTCGAATTGCTCGACGGTTCGTCCTGTATCGGCCACGACAAACACGCCATCGCGAGGGAGGGTCTGGGCCCCATCCGTTCCCTGGACGACGAACCGTCGCTCCACCGTCACGAGGCCATGCCCGGCGCTGACGACACGACGAACTCCCTGGGCAAGCAGCTTTCGCCGGTCCTGCTCGGGAGACCACAGGAAGACGTCGTCGAATCCGGACTCAGGAGCGGAGACGAGAACGAGGCCGTTCCGGGTGGCGCCGACCGGACTCAATCCAGCCGGGACGGGGTACGGGCCTGCGATGACCCCACCACGCGGATCGAGGCGCAGGACATCGGGCCCTTCGTGAATCCAGACCGAATCAGCACCTGGTGGCGCGTAGGCAGCCGCTCCGGTTCGCTCCCAGATCGGCTTGGGTGAAGTCGGCTGATTGACCTCGTAGGCGCGGACGCCGGCGAGTCCGACCGTGATCACCACGTCGGGCGAAACGGACAACAGTCGCTCGACCGATTCGGAGAGCTCGCGACGCTCGATGGTGCTGGCGTCGAGGTCGATGGTGACGAGTGAACGCCCCGCGAGCCCGATGGCGACGATGATGGTCGACGTCGGCTCGTCGACGAATCGCCGCAGCCGCTTCACCGCCTCATCCGTCGCCGCCAGTCGGCGGTCGGAGACTTCGAGCGGCTCGAGCCGCCACCGGCGTAGCTCCGTTGCCAACACCTCGTCGGCCAACAGCAGCGGCGTGTTGCCGAGCTGGCGGCGCTGAGGCGACATCTGGCGCTGCCGGAACTCGAGCGCCTTGACCATCAGATCCCGGAGGACCGCCGTGCGTCGGTCGGGGATGCGTTGTTGGACAAGTTTCGTCTCCGCCTTGGCGAGTTCGGATGTCGCCGCCACGCCGACACCGACGAGGAAGGAGTCGGTGGTGTCGTCGTCGGGCTCGAAGGGTTCGAGGTCCTCGAAGATGGCCTTATCGGTCTGCTGGCGGACGGCGTCGACGGCCATCGCCGTGCGCCACGTGCGTTCGACGCGCCGGAGGGTGGCGATCGACCATCCGGTGTATGCCGCGAACCCTGCGGAGGCGAACGACAGGACGATGAAGATGACTCGCGCCCGGCGGAGTCGCCGCCGATAGGTGATCCACGAGACCCAGTCGCCGGTCGGAAGCGGGGTGCGTGACGGGCCCGCGGCGAGGGCGTCGCCGGTGGTCGGGTCGAGGGCTTCGAGGTCGTCATCCTCCGCGAGCCTCCGGCGCATCACGTCAGGCCTTCGGTGCTCCGGCGCTCGCCTTGGCCTTGGCTTTCATCTCCTGCTTGTACGCCCGAACCTGCTTGAGGGCCTGGGGGCTGTCGATGTCGGCGACCGAGCGGAACGACCCGGGCTGGCCGTAGTCGCCTGCCGCCTTCTCCCAGCCCGGCGGGGCGACCTCGAGGCGCTTGCCGAGGAGGGCGACGAAGATCTTGGCCTTCTGGTCGCCGAAACCGGGCATGGCCTTCATCCGGGCGAGGAGGTCGGCGCCGTCGGCCGCGGTCTTCCAGACCTTGTCGGCCTTGCCTCCGTACTCGTCGACGAGGTGGCGGCACATCTCCTGCACACGCTTGCCCATCGACGCCGGAAAGCGATGCAGCGCCGGAACCTCCGAGAAGATCGCCACCAACTCGTCGGTGTCGGTTTCGGCGATGACCTTGGCGTTGAGTTTCTTGCCACCCATCCGCTCTTGCAGCACCATCGGCGATCGGAAGGCCTTCTCGAGGGGGATCTGCTGGTCGAGCACCATGCCGATCAACAGGGCCAAAGGATCCTTCTCGAGCAGGGCGTCGGCGGCGGGGTCGCCGGAGAACGGCAGCTTCGTTTCAGACGGAGGCATGAGCCGACGTTACTTTCGCCCGCCCGAGATCTTCAGGCGACTCGGGGGTCGACGGCGTCCGCGTCGATGCCGTAGGTGGCGATGGCATCGGCCACTTCCTCCGGCTTGGCTTCGCCATCGGTGGCGAGGCCTTGGAGCACGGCCACGACGAGGTGGGCAGCGTCGACCTCGAAGTGGCGCCGTAGGGCTGCCCGGGTGTCGGAGCGCCCGTACCCATCGGTGCCGAGTGCGGTGAACGTGCCCGGGATCCAACGGGACACCTGCTCGGGCACGATCTTCATGAAGTCGGTGACGGCGACGAACGGTCCGCGGGTGGCCGACAACACCTCGGTGACGTACGGCGTTCGGGGCGCCTCGGCGGGATGGAGTCGGTTCCACCGTTCGATCATGAGGGCGTCCTCCCGCAGGGCCTTGTAGGACGTGGCCGACCACAGTTCGGCGGCGACGTCGTGGGTCTCGGCCAGGAGGCGTTGGGCTTCGATGGCCGCGCTGTACGACGCACCGGAGAACACGATGGTGGCGGAACGCGAGGGCCCCTCGGGAGCCGCGGCGAAGCGGTAGAGCCCCCGGATGACGCCCTCCCCGCCGTTGGCACCCTCTGGCATCGCCGGCATCGGATAGTTCTCGTTGTAGAGGGTGAGGTAATAGAACCGGTCCTCGGGGACGTCGCCATACATGCGGGCGATGCCGTCGCGCACGATGGTGGCGACCTCGTAGGCGAAGGCGGGGTCGTAGGTGGCGAGGTTCGGGATCGTTGACGCCAACACGAGCGAGTGCCCGTCCTCGTGCTGAAGGCCCTCTCCGTTCAGTGTCGTCCGTCCGGCGGTTGCGCCGAGGAGAAAGCCGCGCACGCGCTGATCGCCGGCCGCCCAGATCAGATCGCCCGTCCGCTGGAAGCCGAACATCGAATAGAAGATGTAGAACGGCACCATCGGGGTGCCGAAGGTGGCGTAGGCGGTGCCGGCGGCGGTGAACGACGACATCGATCCCGCTTCGGTGATGCCCTCCTCGAGGATCTGGCCCTGCTGGCTCTCGCGATACGACAACTGCATCGCCGCGTCGACGGGCTCGTACTGCTGGCCGAATGGCGCGTAGATCTTGACCTCGGAGAAGAGCGCGTCCATGCCGAAGGTGCGGGCTTCATCCGGGATGATGGGCACGACGCGCGAGCCCATGGCCTCGTCCCGAAGCAGATTGCGGATGAGGCGGGCGAACCCCATGGTCGTCGAGACCGCCTGCTTGCCCGAGCCGGTGAGGAACTCGTCGAATGACGCCGCCGCCGGTTGGGGGATCGTGACGTTGCGCACTACCCGGGAGGGAAGCGGTCCGTCCAGGGTCTTCCGCCGCTCCATCAGGTACTCGTGCTCGGGTGATCCCTCGGCCGGCCGGTAGTACGGGGGGAGGTCGGCGTCGAGGTCGGCGTCGGGGACTTCGTCCTGCAGGAAGAGCCGGTCGCGCAACAACGCCAATTGCTTCTTGGTCATCTTCTTGATCTGGTGGGTGGCGTTGCGGGCCTCGATCTCGGGACCGAGGGTCCAGCCCTTCACCGTCTTGGCCAGGATCACCGTCGGTGCACCCTGGTGTTCGACGGCGGCTTTGTAGGCGGCGTACAGCTTGCGGTAGTCATGGCCGCCGCGCGGCAAGGTGCGCAGTTCGTCGTCGCTCAGGTGCTCGACCAACTTGCGGAGGCGGGG
>JBKJLU010000173.1:0-3368 GCA_046596815.1 Acidimicrobiales bacterium
GAACGCCAGGCGACTCCTGGAGACGGGCAAGATCCTCTTGCCCGAGGACGTCGTCGGTCTCGGACCAGGCGGCGAGATCGGCAAGCCCGAGGCCGGCGGCGACCTCCGCATGTTCAGTCGTGGTCTACCGAGCGGATGGAAGGGCCTCGACATCGGACCGGGCGCGGCGGCGGCGTTCGGCGAGGTCATCAACGACGCCCGCACGATCTTGTGGAACGGCCCGATGGGTGTCTTCGAGGACCCCCGCTTCGAGGCCGGCACCCGCGCCATCGCCGAGGCGTGCGCCGAATCCAGGGGTTTCACCGTCGTCGGGGGTGGCGACAGCGCCAGTGCGCTGGCCAAGTTCCGCCTCGACGACGACATCGACCACGTGTCCACCGGTGGTGGCGCCTCCCTCGAGTTCATCGAGCAGGGCGACCTCCCCGGCTTGGCCGCTCTCCGAGGAGCCTCCAATGCCAAGTAATCCCCAGCGCAAGCCGCTCATCAGCGGCAACTGGAAGATGCACCACAACCACTTCGAGGCGATCCAACTCGTCCAGAAGTTGAGCTACGCCATCGCCAAGGACGACTACGAGCGCGTCGACGTGTCGGTGCACCCGCCCTTCACCGATCTCCGCAGCGTGCAGACGGTGCTCGACGCCGACAAGATCCCGATCCTCCTCGGCGCGCAGCACTGCCATGACGAGGAGAAGGGAGCGTTCACCGGCGAGGTCAGCGCCGGGATGCTCGAGAAGTTGAACGTGAAGCTGGTGATCGCAGGTCACTCCGAGCGGCGCGAGGTGTTCGGCGAGACCGACGAGCTCGTGAGCCGCAAGGTCCACGCCATCTTCCGCCATGGGATGACCCCCATCGCCTGTTGCGGTGAGACCCTCGAAGAGCGCGAAGCGGGCTCGACCGAAGAGAAGATCTCGGCCCAGGTGACCTCGATCCTCAGCGGGCTCAGTCCCGATCAGGTCAGCCGGCTGGTGATCGCCTACGAGCCCATCTGGGCCATCGGCACCGGCCGAACGGCCAGCAGCGACGACGCCCAGACCACCTGTGCCTTCGTGCGGTCGCTGGTGCGCGCCCAAGTGTCGCCCGAGGCGGCCGAGGCCGTTCGCATCCAGTACGGCGGATCGGTCAAGCCGGGCAACATCGCCGAATTGATGGCCCAGGACGACATCGACGGCGCGCTGGTGGGGGGCGCTTCGCTCGAATCGGATGAATTCGCCCGCATCGTCCGGTGGGAGGCACCTAGTGCGTGAATACCGGTGGTACCGTCCTTTACGAATGGGTTACGGAAGGTTGGGTTTCGCTATGAGAGATGCGTCCGGATGTTGACTGCAGTCGTGATCGCCATCCACGTCGGCGTCTCGGCGCTGCTCATCCTCCTGATCCTGTTGCACAGCGGGCGAGGCGGAGGGTTGTCCGACATGTTCGGTGGGGCCGTCGGCAACGCGACTGCGGGTTCGACCGTGGTCGACCGCAACCTCGACCGCATCACGGTGGCGACGGGAGTCATCTTCTCCTTCACCACGATCATCCTGGCCATCCGGCTGCAGTAACGAAAACGATCCGGGAGGCGGGCGTCCCGGACAAGGAGGTTCGGCTTTGGAACGTACCCGCCGACGTTCAGCGCTTCTCGCGCTGCTCGTCACTCTCGGACTCATCGCCGCAGCATGCGGTGGCAATACGGACGACAACGAAGGTGCCGGTGGCGACACCACGACCGAGACGACAGAAAAGCAAGAAGTCGCGGTCAAGGGCGGCACCGCCGTGTTCGGCGCCGAGCAAGAGCCTGACTGTGCCGACTGGATCGCCAGTTGTGCTGGTGCTTCGTGGGGCGTCTGGACCATGGCCGCCCACACCATGCCGCGGTCCTTCGATTTCGACCCGAAGACGACCGAGCTCGTTCCGAGCATCCTGCTCGCCGGCGAGCCCAAGCTCGAGCCCGGGCCGCCCCAGAAGGTGACCTACAAGTTGAACCCGAAGGCCGTCTGGTCCGACGGAGTCGCCAGCACCTCGGCCGACTTCAAGTACACCTGGGACCAGATCGTCACCGGTGAGGACATCTACGACAAGACCGGGTACGACCAGATCACGTCGGTCGATGACTCCGATCCGCAGACCGTCGTCGTCACCTTCAAGACGCAGTACGCGGCCTGGAAGGATCTGTTCGGCGGCTTTTACGGCATCTACCCGAAGCACATCGTCGGCACGGGTGACGAAGCGGCCCGCAATGCGGCCATGAAGGACGGCTACAAGTTCTCCGGTGGCCCCTGGATCATCGATGCGTGGACGAAGGGTCAAGAGGTCAAGCTGATCCCGAATCCGAAGTGGTACGGCAAGCCGGCCAACTTCGACTCGGTCGTCTTCAAGTTCATCGCCGATTCGGCGGCTGAGCAGCAGGCCTACAAGACCGCTCAGGTCTCGATGATCTACCCGCAGGCCCAGCTCGAACTGGCTGACCTCAAGACACTGCCGGACACCAAGTTCGACGCCATCAGCAGCCTGAGCTACGAGGCCGTGTGGTTCAACACGACCAAGTTCCCGGTCGACTCCAAGGCGGTGCGTCAGGCCCTGGCCTACGCCACCGACCGTGGTGCCGCCGTGAAGACGCTCTTCGGGCCCGTGCAGCCGGACATCGAGCCGATCCAGGCCTTCGTCACCCCGGCCAACAAGCAGTGGTACACCGACCCGTTCAAGAAGTACACCCGCGACCTCAAGAAGGTCGACGAGCTGATGACCGGCGACGGCTGGAAGAAGGGTGCCGACGGCATCTGGGAGAAGGGCGGCAAGAAGGCCGAGGTCGAGAACAGCACCACGGCCGGCAACAAGCGCCGCGAGCTGACCCAGGAGATCCTGACCAGCCAGTGGAAGGAAGCCGGCTTCACCCTGAAGGTCAACAACACCAAGGCGGCGACGCTCTTCGGTGAGTGGGGCCCCCAGGGCGTCTACACCTCGGCGATCTTCGCCCAGGTGCCGTCATCCACCGACCCGGCGATCTGCTCGGTCTTCTGCAGCGAGTCGATCCCGACGAAGGAGAAGCCCTCCGGCCAAAACTGGGGCCGCCTCTCTGACCCGGCGATCGACGAGCCGCTGAAGGCGGCCGAGCTCGAGCTCGACGAGGCCAAGCGCAAGACGCTCATGGTGAAGGGCCAAGCGGCCCTCGCCGAGAACGTCCCGGCGCTCCCCGTCGACCCGTTCCCGGACATCATCATCTACAACAGCTCGAAGCTGAAGGGCCCGATCGGACACAACTTCGTGTACGGACCCTGGTTCAACGTCAACGAGTGGTTCTGCGCAGGCGGCACCTGCTGACGTCGTAGGACCGAGCATCATCGAAGTTCGAGAGGCCCGACGCGCAAGCGCCGGGCCTCCTCGCGCTG
>JBKJLU010000228.1:0-5015 GCA_046596815.1 Acidimicrobiales bacterium
GGGGTGGCCGCCGTCGCCGATCGGCCGGTGTTGGCCTTCGGTCACCACCATCCGTGGGCACCCGGATCCCGCAACCGGGCCGAGACGTACTTCGGCATCCGGCCCGATGACTCCGAGGCGCTGGTGGCCGTGGCTGCGCGCCGGCCCGCCATCGCCGGCTACTTCGCCGGCCACACCCACCGCAACCGGGTCCGTCAGTTTGCGGACACCGGCACCCTGCCGTGGGCCGAGATCGCCTGCGTGAAGGACTTCCCCGGCGCTTGGGCCGAGTACCGCATCTACGAAGGCGGCATCCTCCAGGTGTTCCACCGCATCCGCCGACCCGACGCCCTCGAGTGGAGCGACCGCACCCGGGTGATGTTCGGCGGGCTCTACGAGGGGTACGCCTTCGGGCAACTCGACGACCGCTGCTTCGAGGTCCCCATCCGCAGTTAGGCACGTTTCCGTCTGATGAACGGACGGACAACCGGTGTGACCAGCACGTTTTGTCCAGATGAACGGGGAGTTATCCCCGGCTTGTGGACCGAGCTGGGGAAATCTGTGCGATCTTCAGCGAATGTCGACCGTGGCGACCTCGACCGATCCGAGACCGTGGCCGGAATCCGCAGCTACCGCCCGGTTCAGTGCGCCTCGTCCCCTGGCCAGGACTTCGGTCGCCTGGAGTCCGTGGGTGGGGTAGCTGGCAATCCCGGCGGCCAGCCCCTCGGCCCCGATCTCGTCCTTGGCCAAGGCCACCTGGAGGCGCTCGGCGGCCCAGACGCCGCCGGCCTCGCTGGTGTCCTCGAGGAGGAGGGCAAAGGTGCGGGGAGCCACTCGACAGGCCACGTCGGACTCCCGCAGGGTCGAACGCAACAGGGTGGTGAACGAGGCGATGGCCTCGGCCAAGCGGTGCTCGGGGTGGGGGGTGAACTCGAGCAACACGATGGTGATGGGCCAGAGGTGACGACGGGCGGCGGCGATGCGGCTCTCGAGCGCCACCTCGAAGAAGCGCACGTCGGGAAGGCCGGTCTCGGGGTCGAGGACGGTGCGCTCCAGCAGCGGGCCGGAGAGTTCGAGCTCACGCAGGGTGGCCAATTCGCCGACGGCGATGGCGGCCCGTTTCTCGGCCAGGCGAGCCCGTTCGAGGAGTGCCAACGACGAGGCCCCGGCCAGGAGCGCGCAGCCGGCGGCGATCACCGTGAGCAGGGGAGATGCGAGAAGGGCTCCGGCGACGCCGAAGGCGCAGCCGGCCAGACCGCCGAACAGTCCGGGGAGGGCGCGCCGATCCATATCTCCCTCCATCGGCTCACGCGAGGGTCGAGTCAAGGCCTAGTTGGCCCGGAACTTGGCGACGAGCTCGGCCATGTCGCCCATGATCTGGGACAGCTCGAAGTCTTTGGGTGTGTAGATGGCAGCCACGCCGGCCTCCCGCAGCTTCGCCTGATCCTCGGTGGGGATGATCCCGCCGACGACGACCGGAGCCTCGACGCCGGCCGCCCTGACCAGACGGACGACCTCGGGCACGAGCTCGAGGTGGCTCCCGGAGAGGATGGAGATGCCGATGATGTCGACGTCCTCGTCCCGGGCGGCGGCGGCGATCTCCTCCGGGGTCAGGCGGATGCCCTGATACACGACTTCGAACCCGGCGTCTCGAGCGGCGACGGCCACCTGCTCGGCCCCGTTGGAGTGCCCGTCGAGCCCCGGCTTGGCCACGAGCAGGCGGGGCGGACCTCCGTCCATCGAGCTCGTGACCTTGCGCACGGCGTCCATGCTGTCGCCGCGCGAGCCGACGGCTCCGGCCACCCCCGTCGGGGCCCGGAACTCGCCGAAGACCTCCCGCAGCGCTCCGGCCCACTCGCCCGTGGTTCCGCCGGCGTGGGCCAGAGCGATGGTCGCCGGCATGATGTTCTCGTTCGTCGTGGCAACCCGGCGCAGCTCGTCCATGGCTTTGGCCACGGCCTCGGCGTCGCGCTGCGAGCGCCACTGGGCGACGTCGTCGAGGGCTTCACGTTCGGCCACTTCGTCCGGCCGCTGGATCAAGCCCTCGCCCTCGAGGGGTGACGGTTCGGTCTCGGTGAAGCAGTTGACGCCGACGACCTTGCGCTCGCCGGATTCGATCTTCGACCGGTGCTCGGTCTGACTTTGCACGAGGCGCGACTTCATGACATCGATGGCCTCGAAGGCGCCGCCGAGCTCGAGAATGTCGTCGAGCTCCGCCTTGGCCGCCTCATAGAGCTCGTTGGTCTTGGCCTCGATGACGTGGCTGCCGTCGAAGATGTCGTCGTACTCGAGCAGGTCGCTCTCGAAGGCCAGCACCTGTTGCATGCGCAGCGCCCACTGCTGATCCCACGGCCGCGGGAGACCGAGCGCCTCGTTCCAGGCGGGGACGGCCAGTGAACGGGTGCGGGCCTTCTTCGACAGGCTCACGCCGAGCATCTCGAGCACCATGCGCTGGACGTTGTTCTCCGGTTGGGCCTCGGTGAGGCCGACCGAGTTGACCTGCACGGCGTAGCGGAAGCGGCGCAGCTTCGGGTCGTGTACGCCGTAACGCTCGAGGCAGATCTCGTCCCACCACTTGGTGAAGACCCGCATCTTGCACGTCTCCTCGACGAAGCGGATGCCGGCGTTGACGAAGAAGGAGATGCGCCCGACGACCTCGGGGAAGTCGTCGTCGGCGACCTGGCCCGACTCTTTCAGCGCGTCGAGGATGCCGATGGCCGTGGCCATGGTGAAGGCCAGCTCCTGCACCGGCGTGGCCCCCGCCTCCTGCAGGTGATAGCTGCACACGTTGATCGGGTTCCAACGGGGGACATGGCGCACGGTGTAGGCGACCATGTCGACGATCAGGCGGCGACTCGGGATGGGCGGAAAGATGAACGTGCCGCGGCTCAGGTACTCCTTGACGATGTCGTTCTGCGTCGTTCCCGTGAGCTTCGTCGAGTCGATGCCGCGGTTCTCGGCGTTGGCGATGTAGAGGCCGAGCACCCACGCCGCCGTCGCGTTGATGGTCATCGACGTCGAGATCTGGTCGACGGGGATGCCGTCGAGCAACTGGTCCATGTGGCCGAGGTGCACCACCGGAACACCGACTTTTCCCACCTCGCCCTTGGCCTCGGGCGAATCGGGGTCGTACCCGATCTGGGTGGGGAGGTCGAAGGCGATCGACAGACCCGTCTGCCCCTTCGCCAGGTTGGTGCGGTAGAGCACGTTCGAGGCCCGGGCCGAACTGTGACCCGAATACGTCCGCATGATCCAGGGCCGGTCCGGATCGTGGTTCACGGGTGCACCTGTCGCGGCCATGTCGCGATTCTCTCACCTGTGGCGTCTACGGTCGTCGGCTGCATGACGTGGGAGCCAGGCGACATCCTCGACTTCGATCGCCGGGCCCGAACCATCTATCCGCCGGTCGACGCCGTGGTCGGGTTGGTCGTGACCCATCGTGCGTCGGGCTTCCGCGGAAAGGTCGTGCGCTTCGACCCTGGCGACGCCTTGGTGCTGCGCGGGCCGCTCGGGTCGGAGCGGCTCTTCGCACTGGTGCCGGGTGCCTTTGCGGTCGAGGGAACATCCGTGTCGCTGGTTCGCCCTCGGGCTTCGGCGTCAGCCGTCGGACCGAAGGCGACGGCATCGGGCTCGGTGGCGGTGCCGGGTCGTCATGCCCAGGTCGCCCGCGCGTCGCGCATCCTCGTCGAGGGGGTGCACGACGCCGAGTTGGTGGAGAAGGTGTGGGGCGACGACCTGCGGGGTGTGGGCGTCGTCGTCGAGCGCCTCGACGGTCTCGACCACCTGCCCGACGTGGTCGCCGCGTTCGGGCCCGGCGCCGATGCTCGTCTGGGTGTGCTCGTCGATCACCTCGTCGCCGGATCGAAGGAGGCCCGGCTGGCGGCGTCGGTGCGCGACCCGAACGTGTTGGTGACGGGCACGCCGTTCGTCGATGTCTGGCAGGCGGTGCGGCCCAAGGTCATCGGCATCGACGCGTGGCCGAGCGTGCCCATGGGCGAGTCGTGGAAGGAAGGCATCTGCCGCCGCATCGGTGTCGACTCGTCGGCCGACGGCCAGCGCGCCTTCTGGCGCCGGCTGCTCTCGTCGGTGTCGTCCTACGCCGACCTCGAACCTTCTTTGGTGGGCGCCGTCGAACGACTCATCGATTTCGTCACCGAGACCGAGACCGAGGGGTAGAACAGATCTATGGCCCTGTCCGTAGGTGACCTCGTTCCGTCGATCGATCTGCCGGATTCCGCCGGCGGTCGGTGGCGCCTAGATGACTTCCGAGGCCGGCCGGTGGTGCTGATCTTCCATCGGCACCTCGCCTGACTGCCTTGCAAAGCCCATGCGGGCGCCGTGCGCGACCGCCTCGAAGAATTCGGTGATGCCGAGATCGCCGTGGTGCTCTTCACGCGCCAGCGCAACCTCCGGGGTTACCGCTCGCGCTACGTCGATCCGCTGAGCGTCATCACCGATGAGGACCGTGCGATCTACCGCGCGTTCAGCCTTGGGAGCGGTTCGTTGTGGCAGGTCTGGGGTCCCAAGGTCTGGTTGAAGTACGCCCAGCTGCTTCGGGGTGGCGCGTCGTTCGAGAAGCCGACCGAGGACACGTCACAGCTCGGCGGCGACTTCGTTCTCGGTCGCGACGGTCGCCTGGTCTACGTGTTCCGCTCGAAGGGACCCGACGAACGTCCGTCCGTCGACGACCTGCTCGACGCCGTGCGCCGGGCCTGAGCCCTCCTTACTTGCGCGAGTAGTCGTAGAAGCCCTTGCCGGACTTCCGGCCGAGCTGCTCGGCCGCGACCATGCGCTTCAGCAGCGGACGGGGCGCGTAGTTCGGGTCACGGAACTCGTCGTAGAGGGCCTCGAGGATGCTGAGGCTGGTGTCGAGGCCGACCAGGTCGAGGAGGGCGAACGGGCCCATGGGGAAGTTGCACCCGCCCTTCATGGCCTCGTCGATGCCCTCCTTGGTGGCGACGCCGTTCTCGAACATGCGCACGGCGTTGTTGAGGTAGGGGAAGAGCAGGTTGTTGACGATGAAGCCGGCCTGGTCG
>JBKJLU010000263.1:0-16813 GCA_046596815.1 Acidimicrobiales bacterium
AGGCCCGCCCGCTTGAGGTCGTCGGCCATGAGCGGCAGCGTCGCCCCGTTCGTCGTCATGGCCAGATCCACGGGTAGCACCGACAGCTTCTCGACCAGGACGGGCAGGTGCGAGCGCACCGTCGGCTCACCCCCGGTGAGGCGGATACCGGTGAACCCGAAGCGCTCGACGCACAGTCGGGCAACCCGCTCGATCTCCTCGAACGTGAGGATGTCCTCGCGGGCGAGCCAGTCCATCCCCTCTTCGGGCATGCAATAGGTGCAGCGGAAGTTGCACCGGTCGGTGACCGAGATCCGCAGGTCGCGCACGACGCGGTCGAACGGATCGACCAGCGGTGTTGCCTGCGGGAGCACGCCTCAAGGGTAGAGGAGCAGCACGGCTACGTCGCCGCCCGATGCAATCCCGTCGCCGTCGGGGACGAAGGCGAGCCCGTTGGCCAGGGCCATCGAGTGCAGCAGGTTCGAGCCTTGCCCCCCCGACGAGCGCACGTGGAGGCGCCCGTCGTCGGCGAACGCGGCCACCACCCGCACGAGGTGGAGCTTGCCGTCCTGCCGTCGGGGCAGGCCTTCGTCGGCGACGGCCTGGATGCGGGCCCGTTTCGGCTCGGGGTGCCCCATCATCTGGCGGGGCGGGCGAACAACTCGAAGCTGACCATTGACGACGCCGGATTCCCGGGCAGACCGAAGACGGGCTTGTCACCGACCATGGCGAAGGCCAGCGGCTTGGCCGGTTTGATGGCCACCTGCATCCAGGCGGTGCTGCCGTTCTCGGCCGCCAGATCGGTGAGCACCTTCTTGACCTCGTCGAAGTCGCCCATGCTCACGCCGCCGGTGGTGATGAGGGCGTCGGTGACGGCGACTCCCTCGGTGATGGCGGCGCGCACCGCGTCGGTGTCGTCGCGAACGAGGCCGAGGTCGACCGGCTCGCACCCAGCGGCGCGCACCAGCGCCAACAGGGTGTGGCGGTTCGAGTCGCGGATCTGGCCGGGGCGCAGCTCGTCCGGTCCGTCGACGAGTTCGTCGCCGGTGGAGAGCACGCCCACTCGGGCGCGGGGGAACACCGGCACCTTGCGCAATCCGAGGCTGGCCAAGACTCCGAGGTGGCCAGGCGTCAACACGGTGAAGGCCGGGAAGACCTCCTGCCCGGGCGAAAGATCCTCTCCGGCGTCCCGGAGGTGGTTGCCGACGGACACCTCGACCTCGACCACCACGGTGGCTCCGTCATCGTCGGTGGAGGTGCGCTCGACCATCACCACGGCGTCGGCGCCGTCGGGGATGGGGGCTCCGGTCATGATGCGGATGGCCTGTCCTGGCCCGACGTGCATCCCTGCCGGATCCTTGCCCGCGGGCAGGGTCTCGACGACCTCGAGGCGCACGGGCGAAGCACCCGCACCCACCGTGTCGGCGGCGCGCACCGCGAATCCGTCCATGGCCGTGTTGGCGAACGGAGGCACCGACTCGTGGGCCGACAGGGGCACCGACGTGACGCAACCGAGGGCGTCGTCGAGGGGGATGGCCCGGGGATGGAGTCGCCCGATCGAAGCCAGGATGCGCGACGTGGCCGACGAGAGCGGGATCAAGGGCGCGACGTGACCCCGCGCAGGAAGGCGAGGAAATCGGGGCCGAGATCGTCGCGGACGAGCGCGTACTCGACGATCGTCTTGAGGTAGTCGAGCTTATTGCCGGTGTCGTACCGGCCCTCGGTGAAGGTGTAGCCGTAGACCCCGTCGTCCATGAGCAGCGCGATGGCGTCGGTGATCTGGATCTCGCCGCCCTTGCCGGGAACAACGCGGTCGATGGCCCCGAAGATGTCGGAGGTGAGGATGTAGCGGCCCATCACCGCCAGGTTCGACGGGGCCTCTCCCGGCTCGGGCTTCTCGACGAGACCGGTCACCCGCACGAGGCCATCTGGCCCGGTCTCGACGGCGGCGCAGCCATAGGAGGAGATCTCGTCTGGTGCCACCTCCATCAGCGCCAGCACGGGCCGACCGGTGCGCTCGTACACGTCGAGCATCCCCTGCAACACCGGCGTGGTCATGAGGTCGTCGGGCAACAACACGGCGAACGGTTCATCGCCGACGTGCTGGCGGGCCACCGACACGGCGTGGCCGAGGCCTTTGGCCTCGCGCTGGCGGACGTAGTGGATCGTGGCCATGTCGGTGATCTCGCGCACGGCCTTCAGCTCGTCGTGCTTGCCCTTGGCCTCGAGGGCGACCTCGAGTTCGACGGCCCGGTCGAAGTGATCCTCGATGGCGCGAGTGCCGCGGCCGGTGACGATGAGGATGTCGTCGAGCCCAGCGTTCACCGCCTCCTCGACCACGTACTGAATGGCCGGCTTGTCGACCACCGGGAACATCGCCTTCGGCTGCGCCTTGGCTGCGGGAAGGTGGCGGGTGCTGAGCCCGGCGGCCGGCAGCACCGCCTTGGTGACGCGCTCGTTCGTCATTCTGGGGTTCTGGTCATACCGTCGACGCGCCTTCGGCCACCACTTCGTCGGGTCTCGCCCGCTCCACCCGGTTCTTGCCCATCCGCTTGGCCCGCAGCATGGCGGCGTCAGCCGCCCGGAACAGATCGTCGGCGGTGTTGCCGTCCTCCGGGTGCACGGCAAAGCCGACCGAGACCGTGAGCGGGATGACCTTGTTTCCGTCGACCATGGGCTCGGACGCCACCCCGGCGCGAATGCGCTCGGCCACCGTGGCCGTCTCGTCGAGGCCGGCACGGGGAAGCAGCACGATGAACTCCTCGCCTCCCCAACGGGCGACGACGTCGACCTCGCGCGTCGCTTCCGAGAGACGGCTGGCCAACCAGATCAGGGCCGCATCACCGGTCGAGTGGTCGTACTGGTCGTTGACCTGCTTGAAGTCGTCGATGTCGACGAGGATGACGCCGAACGGTTCCTCGAACCGCGTCGCTTCCTTGACCGACTCGCCGGCCCGCAACTCGAACTCGCGACGGTTCCACAAACCGGTGGTGCCATCGGTTCTCGCCTGACGACGGGTCTCGTCGTGGAGGAAGACGGCGCCGATGGCCACTTCCGTCTGGCGGGCCAAGGTCTGGAGGGTGTGCACGTCCTCGGGACGGAACGGGCCTTCGGCGGTTCGTCCGTAGACGGCGATGACGCCGAAGAGCCGTCCGTCAGAGACGACGGGGACGGCCATCGCCACTTCGGCCGTCGGCTCGCCCTCGGCCAGGGCGACGTCACCGGGGAACAGGACCGGAGCGAGATCGCGCGCCGCCGCTCCGGCGATGCCCGTGCCGTTCAGCTCGAGATCGGGGACGGCCCAGCTCTGGGCGGCCGTGGCCCGGATGCGCGCCGGCATGGCGATGCGTTCGAAGAACAGTGCTTCCTCGGCCCGCAGCGTGAGCGTGCACGCCTCGAGGACCACGTCGATGATGCCGCCGATGTCGTGGGTGGAGACGAGCACGTCGCCGAGCCTGGCCATGGCCGATTGGAATTCGAGGCGACTCTGCTCGAGTTGCTCGACGTACTCGCGCAGGTTGTCGGTCATCTGGTTGAAGGCGCGGCCGAGGGTCGCGAGTTCGACATCACCTGCGGGTACGACCCGCTGGGTCAGGTCACCCCGCGAGACCGCCAGCGCGGCCGCCACCAGATCCTCGACGGGGCCGGTCACGAGGCCGCTCACCACGTAGCCGACGAGAACGATCAGGACGATCAACACGACGAGCAAGGCACCGAACAGCAGCACGAGACGCGTTCTCGATGGGCCGCCCTGGGTCTGGGACGTGGCCAGCACCGTGAAGCCGGTGCTCTCGCTCTCGCCCACGAATGCGAACCGGCGGATCTCTCCGAACATGGCCTCGGAGGGGCCGGCGTCGAGGCGTTCTGGCAACGATCCGACCGGGGCTGTGGACGCCACCACGCGGCGGTCGTCGACGAGCGCCAGTGCGATCTCGTCCCAGCGGGCCACCCGCTGCAGGCGCTCGTTGTCGAGCCAGCGGCCGGCAACGAGGCGACCACCGTCGGCGGTGGCCGTGCCCGTCAGCAGGGCCGAGCGCGGCCCGACGGTCTGCAGCAGCTCGAGATCGTCCGGAGCAGACACGCCAGGGGCGAACTCGGGATCGCGTCGGGCCGATCCGACAACGGCCCCGTCAGCGTCGGCGAGGACCACCAGGTCGAGGTCGGAATCGGCGAGCACCCGTCGCAGTTCGGCCTCCAGGTCGGCTTCCCCGGCGGCGGCGGCCGTGGCCAGGCGGGGGTCGGCGATCAACGCCGGAACGATGCGTTCGATCTGGGTCCGGTCGTCGAGCAGGACCGATTCGGCAAAGGCCGTGGACTGCCGCAACCGGTCGAAACTGCGCTCATTCCCCTCGTTGCCGATGAGGTTGACGACGGTCACGCCCACCGCAGTGATGGGCACGATGATCGTCAAGGCCACGAGGAGCGTCAGGCGCCGGCGGAGGGACAAGCACCCCATGGTAGGAGTTGTGGCCCGGCCTGCCGGCCCGAGGCAATCACGTACACTTAGCAGTCGTCGCGTGAGAGTGCTAACCCACGTCGAACCCCAGGAGGACCGTCCGTCGATGCCCACCTACGAATATGCCTGCAAGGCCTGCGCGGAGCGCCTCGAGGTCGTGCAGTCGTTCACCGACGACGCGCTGACCGATTGTCCTGCGTGTGGCGGGCAACTGCGCAAGGTGTTCCAGGCCGTTGGCATCGCCTTCAAGGGCAGCGGGTTCTACAAGAACGACAGCCGGTCGTCGTCGAAGTCGACTTCGTCCTCGGCGGGCGAGTCCAAATCCGGTGAATCGAAGTCCGGAGGCGACGCCAAGCCGTCCGGCGAATCGAAGTCGTCGGGCGACTCCTCCAGTTCGAGTTCGAGTTCGAGTTCCGGCTCGGGCGACTCGGGATCGTCGTCCTCGTCTTCGTCGACGCCGGCATCGACCTCGTCGACCGACAAGAAGAGCAGCTCCCCCGCCTCGTCTTCGTGAGCTCGCCGGCCGCTCGGGTGCAGGCGGAGATCGGCGTCTTCGGCGGGTCCGGGTTCTACGCCTTCCTCGACGACGTCGTCGAGGTTCCGGTGCATACGCCCTACGGTCCACCGTCGGCGGCGGTGACCGTCGGCACGATCGAGGGTCGGCGGGTCGCCTTCCTCCCCCGACACGGCGTGCACCACGAGCTTCCTCCGCACCGGGTGAACTTCCGGGCCAACGTGTGGGCCATGCGGGAGTTGGGTGTCACCCGCCTCCTCGGGCCGTGCGCCGCCGGTTCGCTCACCCCGTCCGTCCGACCCGGATCGTTCGTGGTGCTCGACCAACTCGTCGACCGCACGAACGGCCGATCGGCCGACACCTACTTCGATGGTGGCGTCGTGGGTCACGTGTCGTTCGCCGATCCCTATTGTCCCGAGCTCCGCACCGTCGCCCTGGCCGCGGGCGAGGCCGTCGGGGTGAACATGCACGCCGAGGGCACGGTCGTCGTCGTGCCGGGGCCCCGCTTCTCCACCCGGGCCGAGTCGCAGTACTTCCGCCGCCAGGGCTGGTCGGTCATCAACATGACCCAGCACCCCGAGGCCTACCTCGCTCGCGAACTCGGCATCTGTTACTGCGGCATCGCTCTGATCACCGACTTCGACACCGGCGTCGAAGGCGAGCCCGGCATCGAGCCCGTCACCATGGACCACGTCTTCGCCGTGTTGCGGGAAAACGTCGAGCGCTCCCGGTCGTTGCTCCTCCGGGCCATCCCCGAGATCTCGCTTGAGCGCCGGGCGTGCTCGTGCGCATCGGCTCTCGACCAAGGGCCGCTGCGCTCGTAGGCTTCAGCTCGCGCTTCCTCCTCGCACGCTGCGTTCACTCCCAGGAGGATTCGTCATGCCCGTCCCACCTCGGTGGCGTCGCCAGCTCCGCGCCTGGCTGCGCCGGTCACCCGTGGTCTGGTGGACCGGCGTCGCGCTGCTCGCCCTGACGACCGCCGTCGTCGTGCGGTCGTCGCTCGCCTCCGCCGCCGCCCAATCCGACCGCTACGGCGACCTGCGATCGGTTGCGGTGGTGGCCGACCCCGTCGCCGCAGGAGACGTCGTACCCCGCGCCGCCATTCGCACGGAACGCCGGCCGGCATCGACGCTGCCCGACACCCCACTGGTCGACGGCGGCGCCGATGGAGCAATCGGACGCACGGCGCTGGTGCCGCTCGTCCCGGGCGAGGTCATGGTGGCGTCGAGGCTCGCACCCGTGGGCCTGCGCGGAGCGGCGGCGCTGTTGCCACGGGGTATGCGGGCGGTCTCGGTGCCGGGAGGTCCGGGCGGCCGCCCGCCGGCGGAGGTCGGCGACCGGGTCGACGTGCTGGCCACGTTCCCCGACGGCGCGCAGGGCGCGCCGACATCGATCGTGGCCACCCGGGCCCTCGTGCTGGCGCTCGACGACGAGTCCGATGCCGTCACCGTCGCCGTGTCGCCCGAGGAACTGCCGGCCGTCGTCTTCGCCATCACCTCCGGCACCGTGACCCTCGCCCTCACCGGGCCCTGACATTCCACGTCCAGTGCACAGTTGCATGCGGCAGCCCGCACACAACTGCGCGATGAAGGGGGGACCGGCATGCGTCCCGACCACTGGCGGGCGGTTACTGCGTTCGCGGATGCGCAGTACGGACTGGTGTCCCACGAGCAGCTGACGAACATCGGAGTTCCCGTCCGCACCGTCCGCGACGCCGTTTCCACCGGCGCGCTCGTCGTCCAGAGGCGGGGCGTGCTGGTGGTCGCCGGTAGTGGGCCGTCGATCCACCGCCCCCTTCTGGCGGCGTGCCTGGCGGGTGGAGGCGACACCGTCGCCTCGCATCTCGGCGCCGCATGGCTCGGGGGGTTTCCGCCCGTCGAACCGGGCACGGTCGAGGTCACCCGCCTGATCGGACGGCGGGCCCGGCTCGACGGAGTTCGGACACACCAGACCAACAGGCTGCTGGCCGACGACCGGACCGTGCTCGCAGGCATTCCCGTGACCTCACCGGCGCGGACAGCCATCGACCTCGGGTCGTGCCTCAGCGAGAGGCTGTTGATCCGCTTCGTCGATCACGCCACGAGAAACCTGGGACTCGACATCGACACCCTGGCGACGTCGCTCGCCTTCCTCGGCGGACGGGGGCGTCCCGGAACCCGCACGCTTCGCCGCGCAATCGCCGAGCGGCGAGAGGGACTGCGGCCGGGTGACAGCGACCTCGAAGTTCGAGTGCTTCGAGAGCTGGTCCTGCTCGGCGTCCCTCGACCCGAGCAGAACGTCGTCGTCGAGGCCGGCGGACGCGTCTTCGTTCTCGACCTGGTGTGGTTGGCGATCAAGGTTGCCGTCGAAGTCGACGGCTTCGCCTATCACTCGTCCCGATCGTCGTTCGACCACGACCGCCAGCGCGACCTCTTGCTCAAGCGGGACGGCTGGGAGATCCTGCGGGTCTCCAGCAACTCGGATCTCGCGCTGGTGGCCGATGTCCTGCTCCGGCGCCTTCAGTGCGCAGTTGCGGGCGGCAGCCCGCACTCAACTGCGCAGTGAAGGCCGCCGGATCTCAGCCGCGGGTGAGGGCCAGGCCGATGACGAAGATCCCGGCGAAGACCCGGTAGACGACGAAGGGGAGGAACGAACGGGTGCGAATGAGGCGGAGCAGCGCCGACACGGCGAAGAAGCCCGTCACCGCGGACGCCATGGTTCCCCAGAAGAAGGGAGCGGCGAAGCCAGGGGGGATGCCGTTCCCGAGAACGAAGACCTGCAGGATCTTGTAGAGCCCCAGTCCTCCGGTGATGGGGATGCTCATGAGGAACGAGATGCGGGCGGCGGCGTCACGCTTGAAGCCGAGGAACCGGCCCATCGAGATGGTCGCCCCCGAGCGGGAGACGCCGGGCTGCAGGGCGACAGCCTGGGCGGTGCCCATGAGCAGGGCGTCACGCACGGAGAAGTCGTCGATGGCCTTGCGCCCGAGGAGGCGGTCGGCGGCCAGCAAGACGAGTCCGAAGAGCACGAGCATGGCGCCGACGACCACGAAGCCCCCGTTGCGGTCTTCGAGCAGGGAGTCGAGCACCAGACCGACGGTGGCCGCCGGCAGCGACGCCACTCCCAACAACCAGACCAGCCGCTCATCCTCGCCCTCGATGCGGCGGTGGCGCAGCGAGGAGATGGCGGCCGAGGCCAGCACGGCCAGATCCTTGCGGAAGTACACGACGAGGGCAACGAACGTACCGATGTGCAGGGCGACGTCGAAGGTCAGGTTCAGCTCGGGTCGGTCGGCGAGCTCGTTCCAGCCGAACAGCCAGGGCACGACGAGCAGGTGGCCACTCGACGAGATCGGCAGGAACTCCGACAGCCCTTGGACGATGCCGAGAACGATGGCGTGGAGGATCGGCATGCGAAGCCTCGAGCCTTACAGGGCCTTGGTCGAAGGAACGACCCGGGCTCGCCACTGGCGGGGCGCGTCGTAGTGGTGGCCGACGACCCGGCCTTCGCGCAGGGATTGCAAGAACGTCGCCGGTCCGTCGAAGTCGGGCATCTCCACGTAGGCCGCGCCGATGGCCGACGGCTCATGGGCATCGCTGCCTGCGCCGCGGGCCAGGCCGTGCTCGAAGGAGAAGTCGAGGGCCCGCTGGTTGAGGTGCGACAGCGAGATCTTGGCGTTGAGCACCTCGACCGCATCGAGCGACCCGTCGGCCGCCAGGGCCAGCAACGCCTCCTCGCTCAGGCAATGGCGCATCGGGTCGTAGGGGTGCGGCACGTACACCACGCCGCCCTGGGCGCGGATGGCGGCGACGGCTTCGTGGGGCTTCATGCCGAAGGGCAGGCGCTCGGTCAGGAAGAGGCCGATGATCTCCCCCGCCGTCGTCTTGACCTCTTCGCCGACGACCACCCGGCACCCCAGTCGGTCGGCCAACTCGACGCCGCCGTTGATGGTGCCGTGATCGGTGATGCACAGCACATCGATCCCCGACTCGGCCACGGCCTCCCGCAACTCGTCCGGGGTCGTCGTCGCATCCCCCGACCACATGGTGTGCATGTGCATGTCGACGCGCACCCATCCCTCGGGCCGAGCCTCGGCCAGATGAGGATGGCGAGCCGTCGCTATCGGCGGCGACGCAGCGGTGGGCACGACGGCGCACGTTACTGCGGCAGCCCGTCAGTCAGGGTGGGTCAGGTGCCGCCGACAGACACGTCGCCGAGGGCCAGCGACGCGGCAACGATGCCGCCGAATCGGCGGGTATCCGCGCCAATCGCCACCACGGCGAGGAGCATCTTGGGCAGCGTCGATGCGATGGTCACGCCCGACACGGGCTCGGCCAGCTGGCCGTTACGGATGCGGAGACCGTCGACACCGACGGAAAAGTCGCCGCTCACTCGGTTGACGCCGGAGTTCAGACCCTTGAGCGACTGGACGAGGAGACCATCCCCGACGTCGGCCACCAACGCGTCGGCATCGAGGGATCCGGGTGAGAGCAAGACGCTACGCACGCCGGGTGAAGGCGTCGTGTTGTAGCTGCGGGTCGCCGACCCGGTCGACGCCGTACCCGCCCGCCGAGCCGTCGCCGCGTCGTAGACGAACGTCGAGAGGCGCCCCGCGTCGATGAGGACGTTGCGTCGCGTGGCCAGGCCCTCGGCGTCGTGGGCCATCGAGCCGAGGGTGCGCGGGTCGGCCGGATCGTCGACGATCGTGAGCGCGCTCGCCGCCACCTGCTCGCCGAGACGCCCGGCGAACAACGAGCGTCCCTTGAGCACGGCCATCCCCGACAGCAGGGAGGCGACGATCGCGAGGAACGAGGCGGTCACGTCCGGCTCGAAGACGACGGTCATCCGGGCCGACGGGATCGGCCCGGCGCCCAGGAGGCGGGTCGACTTGGTGACCGCTTCCTCGGCGATCTCCTCGAGGTCGAGGTCGGCGGGCTCGCGCTCGCTGGCCGATCCGCCCGCGGTGCGCGTCTCCGTCCCGTCCGTGGCCATGGCCGAGACGCTGAGCGAGCACGACCCCGATCGACCCCACGCCTCGAGCCCGGTGGACGTGGCGATCGCTCGCTCGCTGCGGGCATCCGAGTAGACGGCGTTGCGCACCCCCTTGATGCGTCGGTCGCGACCCCGGACGGCGGCCTCGAGCATCAGCGCCAGGTCGATCTTGTCGTCGGTCGGGAAGCCGGCGAGGCCAGGGCGGTCGAGGTCGACCTCGGGTGCATCGACGCCGTCGGGTTCGGCCAGTCCGTTCCAGTCCGCGGGTTCGCTGAACGAGGCATTGTCACGCGCCTCCTGCAGCGTCTCGCGGACGACGTCGTCGTCGAGCGACGCGCCCCAGGCGAAGCCCTGGCGATGGTCGACGACGACCCGGATGCCGACGCCGGCCGAGGCGGCCGACGTGAACGACTCGACTTCGACGCCGTGCACCTTCACGCTCGTGGAATCGGATCGGGTGGCGAAGACCTCGACCTGCTCGCCGGCCGTTGCTGCCGACGCGATACCCCTCGCCAGAGTGAGGAGGTCAGGCACCGGCGGTGCCACCGACCGTCAGCGCCGTGACCCGCAACGTCGGGTTGCCATCGCCGACCGGGACGCCTTGGCCGTCCTTGCCGCAGGTTCCCGGCCACCCCATGGCGAAGTCGTTGCCGAGCACGTCGATGTTGCGCAGCACCTCAGGCCCGTTGCCGATCAGGTTGGCGTCCCGGATGGGGTCGGTCAGCTCACCGTCCTCGATCATGTAGGCCTCGGTCATGCCGAAGACGAAGTCGCCGGTGGCGGTGTTGACCTGCCCGCCGCCGAGTTGCGCCACGTAGACGCCGTGGGCCGTGTCGCGGATGATGGCCGCCGGGTCCTCGGTGCCGTTGGTGACGAACGTGTTGGTCATGCGCACCATCGGCAGGTGGCGATAGGTCTCGCGGCGGCCGTTTCCGGAGGACTCGCGTCCCTCGCGGCGCGCTCGCAGCAGGTCCCACATGTAGTCGGTCAACACGCCATCTTCGATGAGGGTGTTGCGACCCGCAGGACGGCCCTCGTCGTCGATGGCGAAGGCGCCCCACTCGGGCCCCATGGTGCCGTCGTCGATGAGGGTGACGAGTGGGCTGGCCACCTGTTCACCCACGCGGTTGCGGTAGACGGAGGCGTCCTTGGCCACGAGGTCGGCTTCGAGGCCGTGACCGCAAGCCTCGTGGAACATGACGCCACCGCTGCCTGCATTGATGACAACGGGCATGGTTGCCGACGGCGCCGGTCGCGCCCGCAACTTGGTGAGGGCGCGACGCGCGGCCCGCTCGGCGAACGCCTCGACGTCCATGTCCTCGATCATCTCGAAGCCGAGGGTGAAACCGGTCGACTCCGAGCCCGTCTGCATGCCGGTGTCGCCGGTGGCGACGGCCTGCACGCCGAATCGGGTGCGCACCTGGTCGTCGGTGGCCAGGAGGCCGTCGCTGTTGGCCACGAGGATGCGGCGTCGGCTGTCGGCGAGGTTGACCGTCACCTGGCTGATGCTCCCGCCGGCGGCACGGGCCGCCGCGTCGGCTCGCCGGAGGATCTCCACCTTGGTCGCCTTGGCGACGTCCTCGGGGGCCACGCGGACATCGCCGCGTCCCGGCGCCTGTTGACGGGTGAGGGCGACCACCCGAGTACCCCCGCCCCCGCTGCGGGCGGCCGTGGCGGCGGCGTCGGCGGCTTCGAGCAGTGATGCCTCGGACAGATCAGCCGTGTGGGCGAAGCCGGTCGTCTCGCCGACGACGACCCGGATGCCGGCACCCCGCTCGCGCCCTGACGTCAGGTCCTCGACCTTGCCGTCGTCGAGGCGGGCCGACGACGTCCGCCGATCCTCGGCGAACACCTCGGCGAAGTCGCCGCCCGTCCGGAGCGCAGCCGTCAGCACGCGGGCCAGCACAGCTTCATCGATCACGAGGTTCCTCCTCCGACCGGCGGAACCCGCCAGCCCAAGGAAGGTAGTTCGTGGTCATCGCCCGAGGTTCCTGTCCTAGCCTCCGATGATGGGGATCGAGCCGGGAGCCAACGCCGTGCTCGAGCTCGTGGTCGGCGACGCTGACACGGCCATCGCCCACCGATCCGGCGACGTCCCCGTCGTGGCCACCCCCCGGGTGCTCGCCCTCTGCGAGGAGGCCTGTTGCCTCGCCGTGCGCCCCTCTCTCGAGGAGGGGCAGACGACCGTCGGCATGCGGGCCCAGCTCGATCACGTGGCCCCGGTGCGCATCGGCTCGACCATCCGGGCTGAGGTGACGCTCGACAAGATCGAGGGCCGCCGGCTCAGCTTCACCGTGTCGGTGTCCGACGCCTCCGGCCTGGTCGCCGCCGGCCGCATCACCCGCGTCGTGGTGCAACGCGACGAGTTCCTGGAGAAGGCCCGTTGAGCGCCCCGAGCGTTACTGGAGAATTTCCGACACGCTGAACCGGGTGCCGTTGACGGTACCCCGCAGCCCAATCGCGCCCTCTCCGTACTTGATCTCCCCGTCCTTGGTCTTCGCCGTGTCGAACGAGAAGCTCCCTTCGTTCACGCCGTCGAGGTCGACGAACGGGCCGAGGCATCTGGGCGGCGACGTGTTCTGGCGGCCCTGACAGAGGCGCAGTCCCAGCCCTCCCGGTCCGACGAAGACGTGGCCCCGGATGGTCACCGGGCGATCTTCGAAGCCGTTGATGGCCTTGGCCACGTCGATCTCCCCGGCCTTGGGCTCGTCGATGGTCTGGGGTGCTTCGGGGGTGAAGAGGCGAAAGGCGAAGAAGGCCACGGCCAGGAAGACGACCACGGTCAGAGCCCGCAACCCGTTGGCGACCGTGCGTGACATCTAGGTGATCTCCACGATGAGGTGGGACTCAACATCGATGCGAACGGTCACGTTTGCGGTCGTCGGGGGCGCCTTCACACTTTTTCCGGGGGCGAACGTGGTGCCATCGGTGAAGACGAAACGGCCGACGGTCACCTCGCGAAAACGGCCGGTATAGAAGACCGATGGACCGGTGTCGCCCTCGACGACCCGGGCGACCCCACCCATCCACACCATCGTGTCGTCGTCGACTCCGATCTGGACGTACTGCCCCAGGCGCCCGATCATCGGCTCGAGCTCGCGTGTGTAGGTCGAGAAGCTGCGGAGGTCGTCGCTCACTTCGTAGGTCCGTTTGCCGTCGAGGGTGATGCTGTCGCGGGAGAGCGCGGTGGCGATGCCCTCATCGTCGGGGATCCGAGCGGAGCCGTCGAGACGGACCACGGCGCCGACATCGGCTTCCGGCCCGTCGTCGGACGAACATGAGGACACCGACAACAGCACCAGCATCGTCAGGACGGCGGCGCCGAGCCGGCGCATCTCAGGGAGCGGGTGGCGGCGCGGTTGCGTCCGTGCTGGCGCCACCTTCCGCCGGTGTGTCGGAGCCCGCCGGAGCACCGGTGCCGGCGTCCGAGCTGTTCTCGCCATCCTCGTCGGCCTTGCCCTTGGCACTGACGATCAGGAAGCCGAGGCCGCCCTTCACCACGTCCTGGGTCGGCAGGTCGACCGCCACCTTCGACCCGAGATCACGAAGCTCGAGCGTCATCGTGCGGCGCAAGATCGGCTCTTCACCCGAAGCGAGGAGTGCCGTGCTGAGCCCTTCGAGGACGAGGCTGCCCCGCTGGGCTTCAGGGACCGACTCGAGGGCGTCGGAGAACTGATCGAGCGCCTCAGGCGGAGCGCCGGCCGCCTTGGCATAGGTCTTGGCGTACTTCACGACTTCTTTGAGGAACTTGCCCTTCACATCGACGACCTCGCGCACCTGGACGACGCGCCCGTCCTTGACGTAGATGGCCATCCGTCGGAAGTGGCGGGTCGCCGGTTGCCCGGCCTCGCCGGTCGCCCGGTCGCCTCCGGGAGGCGGCAACTTGGGACGGCGGAGGTCGTAGCGGGTGACGCCCGATCCTTCCTCGGGCTTGGGGAAGACGTCTTCCGTCGCGCTGTAGGCCGGCGTGACGCTGTCCGGGCTGAACTTCTGGATCTCCTGGGCCTGCCTGATCGCCTCCTCCACGTAGGTGAGCACGGTGATGGCATCGAGCACCGGGTCCTCGCCGAGGCTGGCTTCTCGCACCCGGCCCACCGTCACGCTGGGCGCCGCTGACTCGTCGACGACCCAACGCCGGCTCTGCAGCACGGTCAGGCTGTCGAGTCCGTCGAGTTCGGTCTTGGTGTCGGCCTTCGGCAGCTTCTCTTTGTTGACGAGGGCGCCCAGACGACCGGGGTCGAGGAACCGCATGGCCAACAGGTCGTCACGAACGACTTCGTCGAACGCCGTTGACTTGTTGAGGCTCACTCGCGCCTTGAAACGGAAGTCGTCTTCGACGAGTCCCCGCACCTCGACGTCGGGCGGCGGCGGCGGTGCTTCGGGAATGACGTTCTCGTCGCGATCATCCGTGTAGACGAAGTTGTAGGAGAGCTTCTCGGTCGACCGCAACGCGCGCAAGACCTGGTCGCGCACCTCATCTCGGTTCCCGCAGCCGACGAATGAAGTGGCCACCATGGCCACGAGCGGGACGAGAGCGAGGCGCCTCACGGCTTGATCTCCAGGGCCGAACGGAGCAGGGCACGGGGCTGGCCGAAGTCGTCCCTCGTGGAAAGCACGAAGAAGTGGGGGCCTTCGAACCACACGGCAATGCTTTGGCGCTTGCCTGCGGTGAGGTAGACGGTGCGGTCGCCCATGCGGTACGGCTTGGGCACGGTGCTGCCAATCTGTTGCACAACCGAGAGGCGGAAGCGCGACTTCTCGCTGTCGGCGTTGGCGGCGAACTTGCTCACCTGCAGCGTCCCCTGCAGCAACTCGCCCTGGCGCAGGCTGAAGAGACCGACCTTCTCGACGAACGGGCTCTTCACCTCGGTGGCGCCGCCGATCTCCTCGGGCGACACCTTCAACCCCTGCAACTCCGTAGGCACGATCGACGGATCGAGCTTCTCGACCTTCTTTGCGCCCACCTCCTTGGGTTCGGCGCCGCATGCGGGCGCAACGAGCAGCGCGCCACCCATGATGAGCGCGGCGCATCGCCGAGAAGCCGTTTTCATGACCGTCATCCGACCTGAAGCACACCCTGTGCGTAGGGACGGGTGCCGTCCTCGTAGTTGAAGGTGCCCTTGGCGTCGGTGGTGAAATCGAACGCTCCGCCGGGCGGAATCGGGGGCGATTGGAAGCCGCCTTGCTCACTCTCGACCGAGCGGGCGACGGTGTCCTTGTTGACCCATCGGACCACGGTGCCGAGTCGGACGGCCGACTGCGGCGGCTCGAACTGTTTCTTGCCTGAGTTGTCGGCGTAGATCTCGATGACGAACGCCTGGGCGGCGGGCGCCGTCGTGGCCGGAGCCGCCGTGGTCGTCGGCTTGGGGGCCGCGGTGGTGGTCGTCGCGGCCGCAGCCTTGGCCGTGGTCGTCGGCGCAGCGGCCGCCGACGTCGTCGGCGCCGCCCCCGCCGGAGCGGCCGTGGTTGTCGTCACCCCGAGTCGCTCGTTGGCGCCCTCGCCCTTCTCGACCTTGACGCCGGTTCCGACCTTGTTGTCCTCGCCACACGCCCCAAGGGCGAGCAGAGAGAGAACGGTGGCGAGGATGCAGAGGCGGCGATTCATCAACTTCTCCCGGATCGGTTCACAGCGGCTTCGGTGGTGCCTAGATACGACTCGATGACTCGTTCGTCGTTCAGGACCTCTTCAGGACTACCACGCAGCACGACTTGACCACGGTCGAGAGCGAGCAGTTCATCGGACACGGCAGAGATCAGCGGCATGTCGTGCTCGATGATGAGAATCGAGCAGCCGGTCTCGAATTTGATGCGGCGTAGCAAAGGCGCCAGCCCTTCGGCCTCGGCCTGGGCGATGCCCGACGATGGTTCGTCGAGCAGCAGCACCTTGGGTTCGGTAGCGATGACGCAGGCAAGGTCGACGATGCGGCGAAGGCCGGTCGAGAGTTCCTTGATGAACTTGTCGCGGTAGGCCTGCAGCTCGAGCAGGTCGAGCAGCCGCTCGGCCCGCACCCGCAGGCGCTTCTCCGCTCGGCGGGCTTGGGGCATCGCGGCGGCATTGAGGATCGTGTTCTTGACCTCGAGCTTCTGCTCGAGGGCCATCAGCAAGGTCTCGAAGACCGTGAGCGCCGGGAAGAGGCGGGCGTCCTGGAACCGCCGGACGAGGCCGAGGCGGGCCCGCTGCTCGGGCGACATCTTGGTGATGTCGACGCCGCCGAAGATCACCGAACCGCCGTTCGACGGCTGGAACCCGCTGATGAGGTCGAAGATGGTCGTCTTCCCGGCACCGTTCGGTCCGATGAGGCCGAGCACCTCGCCTTCGCGCAGGGCGAAGCTCACGTCGTCGACGGCGGTGATGCCCCCGAAACGACGGTTGAGGTTGTTGACCTCGAGGGCCGGACGGGCGTCGACGAGGTCGAGCAGCCGCTGCTGACGCTCGGTGCGACGGGCGCCGGCCGGAGCGCCGTCGGTGAGGGCACCGGTGCCCTTGACGTAGACGGCTCGCAGGATGTCGGGTCGGGCCAGGAGGTCGCTGGTCTTGCCGGCGAACCTGACCTGACCCTTCTCCATGAACACGGCCTTGTCGGCCAGCGTGAGGGCCACGTTCACCGACTGCTCGACGACGATGATGGTGACGCCCCGTTTGTGGATCTCGCGCACGATCTCGAGCAGTTGCCCGACGACCGCCGGCGACAGTCCAAGGGACAACTCGTCGATCATGAGCAGACGGGGCTTGGCCAGGAAGGCCTGCGCCAGCGACAACTGCTGCTGCTCGCCACCGGAGAGCGACGCCGCCGTCGTCTCGAGGCGATCTCGCAACATCGGGAAGATCTCCATGACCTCGGTGAGGCCCTCTTTGATCGACTCGGGGTCGTCGTTCAACCAGTTGGCGAGCA
>JBKJLU010000377.1:0-5721 GCA_046596815.1 Acidimicrobiales bacterium
CCGGTCATCCGTCCGTAGAGGTCGGCCATGAAGGCCGCCCCCTGTTCGTGGCGACAGATGATGAACTCGATCGGCGAGTCGAGGAGGGAGATCATCACGTCGGCGTTCTCCTCGCCCGGTACGCCGAAGATGTACTCGACCCCCTCGGCCTCGAGGCACCGTAGGAACAGATCGCTCGCCTTCATGTCGCCTCCTCGTCGGCGCTGATCGTCAGCCGGCGGGAACGGGCGAGTCGATCAGCTCGGCGAGTCGGAGACGGTCGACGTCGTCCATCTCGAGGAACACGAGGCGGTACTCGTAACCGCCCTGGGTGGTGACGGCGGCCTGGAGCACGGCGGCCAGCGCCACGATCGACTCGCCCGACGGAACTTCGAGGGTGAGGGTCGGATCGCATCCGTGGGGGAACGGTTGGGCCAACAGCACCCGGCAGCCGCCCTCGCCGATGTCGATGGTCTCGCCCTTCACACTGCCGAAGGCACCGGGGTCGCCCTCGCCGGGATCGTCGAAGTTCGACATGATCACGGGGATGGCGATGCGGGCCCTCAGGGCTTCGCGGCGCTGCACCCGTTCGATGTCGTGCACCCGCAGATCGATGACACCGGCGTGGCCCTCGTGAGGGGTCAGGGTCGCCGACATGCGGTAGAGGGCGTCGGGTGCGAAGAAGCTTGCGACCACCTCGCACTCGTCGGACTCGGGTCGGGGCGAGGCCCCCAGGTTGATGACGACCTGGTCGGTGTCGTCGCCGACCACCACGCCGGTGAGGCAGTCGTTGCCGTCCCCGTTCAGTTCGATCAATGCGACTTGCCCGGGAACGGGTTTCCATGCGAACGGCATCTCGGACCTCCTAAGGGTCACCCTGCGTGATTTCTATCGGACACACCGGGACGAATAGAAGGCATCCCTGACAAATAGCCCGCGATGACCATGACGAAGTGGTCCCGACTCGCCTGCCGGAGCCACCGCCTCATACATTCGGCGCATGACAGACGGTGTGACCACCCACGATCGGCCCTTCGGTCGCTACTTCGAGGATTTCGAGGTCGGCGACGTGTACAAGCACTGGCCCGGCAAGACGATCACCGAGTACGACGACCACCTGTTCTGCATGATCACCATGAACCACCACCCGCTGCACACCAACGAGTGGTTCGCCGCCAACGAGACGCCCCAGGGCAAGAACGTGGTCGTCGGCAACCTCGTCTACTCCCTCGTCCTCGGCATGAGCGTGCCCGACATCAGCGGGTCGTGCATCGCCAACCTCGAGGTCACCGATCTGAAGCACAAGAAGCCGACATTCCACGGCGACACCATCTACGCCGAGTCGAAGTGCATCGACAAGGTGGAGTCGACGTCGAAGAACGACCGTGGCATCGTCACCGTCGAGTCCAAGGGCTTCAACCAACACGGCGACGAGGTGTGCTCGTACACCCGCAAGTTGATGGTGTGGAAGACGGCCGCCGGTCCTCAGCGTCAACGCCCGTACGGCGACGACGTCTGGTCGTCCTGAGCACATGAGTCGGCGGCGGCGGTGGTTCCTCGCCGCGGCCGGATTGCCCCTCGTCGCCATCGTCGTGCTCGGCGTCGAGGTCGAAATCGCCCGCCGTGGCGAAAACCTAGATGACGTCGACCTCGTCCACCCGGCGGGGACGTCGGAGCGAGTCGCGGTCTGGCTCGGCGACTCGACGGCCTACGGCATCGGCGTGAACGACCCGGCCGACGGGGTGGCGGGTCGGGTCGCCGCCGACAGGGACGAACGGGTGATCATGCTCGGCGTGTCGGGCGCCACCCTGTCCGACGTCGTTGCCCGCCAACTTCCCAAGGTGGCGGTGTCCGATCCGGACATCATCTACATCAGCGTCGGGGCCAACGACACCACCCATCTGACGCGGCGCCCGGACTTCACGTCGATGTACCGGCGTCTCCTCGACGGATTGCCCGCAGGTGTCGCCGTCGTCGTGCTCGGCATCCCCGACTTCGGAGCACCGCCCCGGCTCGCCCAACCCCTGCGGGCCATCGCCGGGTTCCGGGCCCGCCAGCTCGATCAGGTCGTGCGTCGCGTCGTTGCCGATCGCCCTGGTACCTCGTACGTCGACATCGCGGGACCCACCGGCCCCCCGTTCCGGCGCGACCCCGACCGCTACTTCGCCGCTGACGGCTACCACCCCAGCTCCGCCGGCTACGCCCTCTGGGCCGAGGCCGTGCAATCAGCTGTGCCCGGCCTGTCGGGTTTTGGAGGGTGAGGAGACACGGATCGTGCGCTCTCACCCTCCAAAACCGAAATGCCCAAGCGGCGTTGCTGGAGTGGAGTGACCGGACGAGGCGTGACCTGCTTTGGCGGCGCACCCGTGATCCGTGGGCGGTTCTGGTCAGCGAGTTGATGTTGCAGCAGACCCAGGTGGCCCGGGTGGGCCCCAGGTACGCAGCCTTTCTCGAGCGCTTCCCGACGGTGACCGACTGCGCGTCGGCGCCGCCGGGAGATGTGGTGCGGATGTGGGCCGGCCTCGGGTACAACCGCCGGGCCCTCAACCTGCACCGAGCCGCCGCCATCTGCGTCGCTTCGCACGGCGGAGCGTTGCCCACGACGCTGGCCGGCCTGCTCGCCCTCCCCGGCGTCGGGCCCTATACGGCGCGGGCGGTGATGGCCTTCGCCCACGAAGTGGATGTCGGCGTGCTCGACACCAATGCCGCGCGGGTGTTGGCCAGGACCGGTGGCGAACGTCTCGGCCTCCGTGAAGCCCAGGAGCGCGCCGACGCCATCGTCCCGATCGGGCGTGGATGGGCGTGGAACCAGGCGATGCTCGACCTCGGTGCCACCGTCTGCACCAAGCGGATCGCCCGCTGTGACCTCTGTCCGCTGCACTCGTCGTGCGCCTGGAACATCGCAGGGCGCCCCGAACCTGATCCGGCGGAGGGCTCGGCCGGGACGAGCGGCCGTCAGTCGACCTTTGCCGGCTCCGACCGCCAGGGTCGTGGCCTTCTCGTCGACGCCCTCCGCTCCCGCTCCGTTCCTCCGGGGGCGCTTCCGGACGCCATGGGGTGGCCCGACGACCCGACGCGGGCAGACCGGGTGGCGCAGACCCTCATCGAGGACGGACTGGTCGAACTCGACGACGCAGGTTCGTTCCGCCTTCCGACCTGATCGTGCTCGTTCTACCTCGGTGTCAGCGCCGCCAGGATCTCGTCGAGGGCGGCGTCGGCAAGGGCCCGCATCTCGTCGTCGGTACGGTCCTGGATCGGATGGGGAACGAAGACGCGTGCGACGTCGAGTCCGATCGACCGCACCTGGGCAGCGGCGGCGTCGACGAAGACCGTGGACGCGACGAACACCGACGGCACGCCCCGCCCTTCGAGATCAGCGATGTCGTGCACACTGCACGACGTGCACGAGCCTCAGTCGGCCAGCGCTTCGATGACCACGTCGCAGGTCGTTGCGATCTCGTGGCGCAGGTCGATTGGAGCGGGCTTGGTGAAGGTGGGCTTGCGGTAGCGCACCGTTCGCAGACCCCGTTCGGTCAACAACTCCTCGAGGCGATTCAGGAAGACATCACCACGGGCCTTCGTGATGTCGAGCAGGCCGACCGTGAGCCCGTCGAGCGACGCCGGCCGTGCCGTCAGTTCGCGCGCCGAAGGCTGCCGTTCTCCGGTCGGGTCGAGCACGATCTGGGTGCGAACGCTCATGTACGGACCTCTCTGGTGACCGGGGTGCTGCCGGTGGAGCCGCTGGCCCACCCCCCGATGATGGCCGAGAACAGGCCGGCGTCGCCGCCGGCGTGGCAGATGAGCAGGCCGCCATGCCGGAATTTGGGTAACGTGGCGCCGGCGAACGACTCGGGAAGACCTTCGGCGATGCCGCCGGCGCCCCGGATGATGTCCTCTCCCCGCAGCTGCAGACGCCCGGTCAGCTCTTCGAGCAGCTTGGCGCGCGACCAACCCGCCTCCCGGAACACTCGTCCGTGTTCGGGCGAGACCACGAGCAGGGCATCGAAGGCAATCGGCAACTTGGGATGGGCGACCGTGCGAAGGCAGGCGGCGTAGGTCGAAGCCAGCGACTCCGGCGTCCGCGAGAGTTGGTCGACCACGGGCTGGACTCCGGCCCCGGCGAAGAGGGTCACCGTCGACGTCGCGGCAGAAGCGCCTTGCGCCACCGACAACGGTTCGAAGGGGGAGCCCTCCTCGTCCTCGGCGAAGCAGAAGGTGTACTTGCCGGGGTTGCCCTGCGTGGCACGGTCGACCTCGGCGGGTCGCCCGCCGCCGACGTTGCGGATCACGAGCTGCAGGGCGCGGCCGATGGTGGCATTGGCGCGGTTGCCCTGACCCAACGCGTTGACGCCGCTGTTCATGCCGATGGCGCGCCGGATCGGACCGTTGACGATGACGACGGGGCTCGAGTGGAAGGTGGTGGCCAACAGGCCGTGGCCATTGAACTCGTCGGTGCATGCAGCTTCGACGGCGGCCAGCACGACGGGGAGGTACTCCGGCTTGCACCCGGCCAGCACGGCGTTGATGGCCACCTTCTCCACCGTGCATTCGACGAGGTCGGGCGGGACGAGGGCGACGATCTCGGAGGCGGCCCGAGTCGTGCCCTGCAACATCCGCAGCACCCGGGCCTCGGTCGGAGGCACGACCGGCAGACCGTCGGTCCATCCGCGGTCGAACATGGCCTCGGCCTCGTCCTCGAGACCGGCGAGCTCGATCCGTCGCGACCGGAGCGTGGCCCCCCGGAAACGCACGTCGAGTTCCTCACTGATGCCCGGATCGAGCGTGCGCGACCCGCATCCAGGACGCCACTCGGGCAGATCCGCCCCGAGGCCGTCGTCGCCGCTGAGCCGTCGCCACTCGCCCCGCTGCCATCCGATGAGCCGTTCGACCTCTCGTCCGCCTTCCACCCGCAGCAGGGTCGGCACCGTCTCGACGCCCAGGCCATAGCTCGTGGCCAACCCCTCGTCGTCGTCCTCGGAGATCACGTGGACCGACATCTCGTCGAGCAGGGGGGCGACCATCTCGCAGGTGGCGCACTCGTGCCGAATGACCACGACCAATCCGTCGGGCAACGTGGCCGGCGCCGCGGCTGCGGTCACGACGCCAGGAACTCCAGGATCTTGGCGTTCACGAGGTCCGGTCTCTCGAGGTGCAGGAAGTGGCCCGCCCCCTCGATGATCTCGGCGCCCTCGAAATTCCGGGCGATCTCGACGCCGATGCAGCCGTCGTCGGCGCCGTGCAGATACAGCAGCGGCTGGGGCGGATCCTGGCCGAGGGCGGCTGCTTCTTCTGCGAGCTCGACCGGCACAGGGGCTCCGGAGAACGCGGCCCGGTAGTAGCCGAGGGCCGCGCCCAGGTTGGCGGGATCGCCGATGGACTCCCGCACGTGCACCAAGTCGTCGGTGGCGTCGTGACCGGGCGACCAGTCCTCCCAGAGGCGGGCGATGAACGCCAGATCGCCTGCGGGCACGACCATGTCCGCCAACGGCGACTGGAAGAAAAACATGTACCACGAGCGTCGGAGTTGCTCGTAGGACAAGAGCCCGGCGCCGAACACCCGGCCGGGCGGCAGGGCGAGAGCGACCACCTTGCGCCAGCGGTCGGGCCAGCGGGTCGCCGCCCCGTACGCCGGCTGCGCGCCCCAGTCGTGACCGATGATGACGGCCCGCTCGTCGCCCGCGAGACCCTGGTGCAGCGCACCGGCGTCGGCGACCAGGGCGGCCGAAGAGAACTGGCCGTCCG
>JBKJLU010000126.1:0-2950 GCA_046596815.1 Acidimicrobiales bacterium
CGTGTCGCCACGGGGGACGACGACGTGACCGCCCCGCACGATGGCCACGACGGTCGCGTCACGAGGAAACCCAAGATCGAGAATCGTTCGGTCCTTGGCCGGGGAGTCCTCGGCCAAGGTGACCTCGATGAGCTGCGCCTCGCCGTTGTTGAACTCCAACAGACGCACGAGGGAGCCGACGGACACGGCTTCCTCGATCAAGGCCGTCAGTAGGTGCGGCGTCGACACCGATACGTCGACGCCCCACGATTGGTTGAACAGCCATTTGTTGCGGGGCTCGTTGATGCGGGCGACGACGCGAGGCACGGCGAATTCCTGCTTGGCCAACAGCGAGATCACCAGGTTGACCTGGTCCTCGCCGGTGGCCGCCACCATGACGTCGGCATCGGCGATACCGGCCTTGTGGAGGTCTGAGACCTCGCAGGCGTCGCCGAGGATCAGTTCGACGTCGCTCGACGGGCGGAGGCGGGCCACGAGGTCGGGGTTGCGCTCGATCAGCAGCACCTCGTGATTCGCCGCCTTCAGATCGGATGCGACGAACGTCCCCACGGCGCCGGCCCCGGCGATCACGACCTTCACTCGGGACCCTTTCCGTCGGTCAGCAGTTGCTCCAGTTCGCCTGCGCCATCGTCGTGCACCAGGAGGTGCAGCAGGTCGCCCTCCTGGCCCACCATGCCGGGGCTCACGATCATGCCCTTCCCCGCCCGCGTCACCGAGACGAGTCGGAAGCGAGCGTCCGCGCTCCCGGCCCGGACGAGAGTGTCGAACTCTTTGCCCATCCAGCCGTTGGGCAGCTCTCGCTCCACGAGGTGGAGGTTCCCGTCAGGATGCGTCCAGTCGGTCACGGTCGTGGTTGGGAAGAGCCGCCGCATCACCTGGTCGGTCGTCCACGTCACCGTCGCGACGGTAGGAATGCCGAGGCGCTGGTAGATCTCGGCCCGCCTCGGGTCCTTGATGCGGGCGACCACTGACTCGATCTTGTAGGTCTCACGCGCGATCCGCGCGGCGACGATGTTGGAGTTGTCGCCGGAAGTGACGGCGGCCACCGCCCGGGCCTCGGCGATGCCGGCTTGTTCGAGCACGGTCTGGTTGATGACGTTGCCGAGGACGGCCCGTCCGGTGAACCGCTCGGGGAGCCGCCGGAAGGCATCGCGGTCCCGGTCGACCACAGCCACGGTGTGCTCTTCGGCCTCGAGGGTGGTTGCCAGGAGCGAGCCGATCCTTCCGCAACCGAGGACGATGATGTGCATAAGTCTGGAGAGTTGAGTCGCCATCCAGCGTCCAGCGCAAACGGCGCGAGTCGCTAGCTTGACGTCGTGATCGGTGCGACGCAGACAGATGGTGGCGGCACCGAGGGGGATCACGGTCAACTCGGGGAGCACGACCATGGTGCCGGCCATGGGCAGGGTCTCGGAGCTTTGGCGTTAGGGGCCTTGGGTGTCGTGTTCGGCGACATCGGCACCAGCCCGCTGTACGCCTTCCGCGAGGCGTTCGAACATCAGGACCTGCCGGTCATTCGCACCAACGCCATGGGCCTCGCATCCCTTGCGTTCTGGTCGCTCCTCATCATCATCTCGATCAAGTACCTCAGCCTCGTGATGCGGGCCGACAACAAGGGCGAGGGCGGGATCCTCGCCCTCACCGCACTGGTCATGCCGGCGAATGGCGAATCTCGCGGGCGCCGCACCGCCGTCCTCGTTCTGCTCGGCGTCTTCGGCACGGCCCTGCTCTATGGCGACGGTCTGATCACCCCGGCGATCTCGGTGTTGTCGGCGGTGGAGGGCTTCAAGATCGCCTCGTCGGCCTTCGAGAGCTTCGTGCTCCCGATCTCGTGCGTCATCCTGATCGGGCTCTTCGCCGTTCAGCCGCGGGGCACTGGCGGCATCGGCAAGGTCTTCGGACCCGTCATGGTCGTCTGGTTCCTGGTCCTCGGCGTGCTCGGGATCTCCCAGATCGTGCAGGAGCCCGGGGTGCTGGCAGCGGTGAACCCGCTCTACATCGTCCGCTTCTTCGCTGAGTCGCCCCTGAAGGCGTTCCTCTCGCTCGGCAGCATCTTCCTCGTCGTCACCGGCGGTGAGGCGCTCTACGCGGACATGGGCCACTTCGGCCGCAAGCCGATCGCCATCGTGTGGTACGGCGTGGTGCTCCCCGGGCTGCTGCTGTGCTACTTCGGACAAGCGGCATTGTTGATTCGCGTCCCGGAAGCCATCGAGAGTCCCTTCTACCGGATGGCACCGGCATGGGCCATCACCCCTCTCGCCGTGTTGGCGACCATGGCGACGGTCATCGCCTCGCAGGCCCTCATCTCGGGCTCCTTTTCCCTGACGGTGCAGGCGATCCAGCTCGACTACCTCCCGCGGTTGAAGGTCAAGCAGACGTCAGGCCAGCACCGGGGCCAGGTCTACGTGCCCCTCGTCAATTGGTTGCTGCTCGTCGGGTGCATCGGTCTCGTCCTCGGGTTCCGCACCTCCAGCAATCTGGCCGCGGCCTACGGGATCGCGGTCACGTCCACGATGGTCATCACGTCGCTGATCTTCTACGTCGTGACGAAGACGAGGTGGGGTTGGTCGACTCCGAAGGCGCTGCTCGTCGTCACGCCGCTCCTTCTCGTCGACGCTGCCTTCCTCGCCGGCAACGTGCCCAAGATCCCGGAGGGGGGCTGGTTCCCGCTCCTCGTCGCCCTGATCCTGCTTGTGCAGATGACCACGTGGCGCCGTGGGCGCGAGCTGGTCGCCGGCCGGATCCACCGCGGCGAGCGGCCTATTCGCGACGTGCTCAACCGGCTTGACCGTGTCGAGCGGGTCAAGGGGACGGCCGTGTTCCTGTTCAAAGACCTCGGCAAGGCGCCGCCCGCACTCATCAGCAAC
Organism: Acidimicrobiales bacterium; assembly: GCA_046596815.1. GTDB lineage: Bacteria > Actinomycetota > Acidimicrobiia > Acidimicrobiales > CADCTF01 > DATLED01. The sequence goes on from JBKJLU010000126.1 coordinate 2,868, forward strand.
ATGCGGCACAACAAGGTTGTCCATGAGACGACGATCATCGTTTCCGTCGCAACCGCCGACGTGCCGCGGGTCGTGCCGTCCGA
>JBKJLU010000195.1:0-4583 GCA_046596815.1 Acidimicrobiales bacterium
CTTCCTCGTGGTGGTGGACGGACGTCTCGCAGAAGCGGTTCTCGTAGCCATCGAAAGGCGACCCTAGACGCGTGACAGCTGGCAAAGTCGGGCCACCAGGACCTCCACGACGAGCTCCGCCGGCCAGGACTTCTGGCCCCGCAGGTCGAGGTCGGCCTCGGCCAACAAGGCGATGGCGCGCCGGACCTTCGAGCTCCCCAACTTGCGTGCCTGGGTCATGGCCTTCTTGGCCGGGAAGGTGCTGCCTTTCAGGCCGAGTACCTGCGCAGCGTCGTTCTCGTTGTGGGCCCCCGAGCCGTCGAGGCGCAGCATCTGCCCGTAGTGCCGGTGCAGCGTCGCCATGACGACCAACGGGTGGCGGTCACCACCGCTGATCAGGCGGTGCAGGAGTTCGAGGGCGTTGCCGGCCTCTCCGCGGTCGACGGCGTCGGTGAGGTCCCAGGGCGCCACACCCCCGGCGTCGCCCAGGAATGGCTCGAGCTCCGCGACCCCGATCGCCGCGCCGTCGCCGTGCGTCGAGCGGAGTACCTCGATGATGCCGCCCAGGCGGCTGAGGTCTTCGCCGAGGTGTTGCCCGAGGCGATTTCCGGCGGCGGCGTCGAACTTCAATGGCGATTGCTTCAACCGGTCGACGAGCCAGCTGATGCGGTCTCTGGCCTGGCGAGGAAGCCCGGCCTCGATGATCTCACCTGACTTCTTGATGGCGGCCACGAGCTTGGCCGGCACCGTGCCTCCGCCCCCCACGAGCACGAGCACGGTGGTGTCGAGCGGGTCGTCGAGGTACTGGATCACCCGCGCGCCCTCGTCGGCGTTGAGCACACCCGCGTTGCGAGCGAGCACGACCCTTCGGTCGGTGAGGAAGGGCGGAGTCAGGCAGGCATCGAGCAACGCGCCGAGCTGGTGATCGTCCCCGCTGTCGAGGTCGAGTTCTTCGACAGCCAGGCCGGCGTCATCCGCATCGACCAGCGTCGTCACCAGTTTGCGAACCGCGTCGGCCAGCAGCACGGCGTCATCTCCGCGCACGAGAAAGGCCGGTTTCATGCCGCCTCCAAGACGGCGGCGATCACGTCACAGACCCGGCGGGTGCCCTTCACGTCGTGTGCCCGCACGATCCGCCAGCCCCGGAACACCCCGAGGGCCGTGGCCGAGACCGAGGCCCCGCGCCGGTCACCGATCTCGAGATCCAGGAGCTTGCCGAGAAAAGTCTTGTTCGAGGCCGACAACAGCAGGGGGTACCCGAGCGACGCCAGATGATCCGACGCCCGGAGAAGATCGAGCGACTGTTCCCAGGTCTTGCCGAGGTCGAGCCCGGCATCCACGATCACGCGCTCGGGCGGGATGCCGGCGGCTTCGGCCCGCCCGGCCCGATCGACCAGGAATGCCGTGACTGCGCCGACCACGCCGTCGGGATAGTCAGGTTCAGGATCGGGGACGCGCGGCTGCAGCCGGATGTGGGTCGCAATGACCGAGGCCCCGGCCTTGGCCGCCACTGCCAAATACTCGGGATCGCCGAAGCCGCTGATGTCGTTGCCGACGACGGCACCAGCTGAGAACGCCTCGCCGGCGACGGTCGAGCGCCACGTGTCAACGGAAACGGGCACGTCGAATCGGGCAGCGAGGGCGGCGACGGTGGGGACGACGCGATCCAGTTCCTCGGCCTCGCCGATCTCCCGGCCGGGACCGGCCTTGACGCCTCCGATGTCGAGGAGGTCGGCTCCGTCGGTGACCTGTTGGTCGGCGAGCCGCAAGAGGTCGTCGAGGGCGAAGTAGGCGCCCCGGTCGAAGAACGAGTCGGTCGTGCGGTTGAGAATGCCCATGACCAGGGCGCGTGTGGTCACGTCGTAGCGGAGGGGACCGAGCGCCACGCGCATGATGGAGCGAACCTACACGGACCTCCAGAGGCGGCCCTCCGACCTCGACGACGACCTCCAGCGGTCCGGCCCGCAGCCGTTGTCCGGCGGCGGCGGTGATGGCACCGGACACGAGGTGGCCTGGGGGCGCAACGATCGAACGGACCTTGGCCCGGTGGCGCACGGCTCCCGCAAGCCTGGCCGAGGTGCCCTTCGACGAGCGGATGACGAGCACGTCGATACGGCGCACCCGCTCTCGGCGCAAGGACTGCAAAAGGCGGCCCTCGTCGACCGATCCCGAGACGCTCACCACGACGGCACCCTCCTTCCGCCACAGCCGCATCCCGTCGGCGACAGCCCGCCCGTCGACGTCGGCCGAAGGCCGCAAGACCGAGGCGGCCACGAGCAGCACCGCCACCGACGTCGCCACCGCCCACCCAGTCGACGCCAGCGTCCGGTTGCGGCGCACCAGCGTGAGCCCCCCGATCGTGAGGCCGCCCGCCAGTGCCGCCGAGGGGCCGACCTCGGGAAGCGGGAGGCCGGCCCCGAGTCGGGCCACACCGCCGATCCACGCCAACAGCAAACGAGACGGGAGGTGCACGAACGAAGCTGCCTGGTCACCCAGAAGACCCGCGGGTAGGCCGGCGGCGAGGCCCCAGACCATGAGCGGACCGGCGGCGGGAACGGCGAGGAGGTTGGCGGGGATCGAGGCCAGTGGCATACCGCCGAACACCGGAATGAGCACCGGAGCCACGCCGACCTGGGCGGCGAGCGTCACGGCGAGCGGCGCAGGTACGCCCCGACCCTCCAACTTCGGGCCAAGGACGGCGATGCCGGCGCACGCCCCCGCGGACAGGAGGAACCCGATCGATCCGGCGAGCATGGGATCGACCAGGACGAGAGCCGTCACCGCCAGCGCCAGCACCCGCAGGGGCGAGACCGGCCGACCCAGGGTCGTCGCCACCAGCGCGAGGCCGGCCATGGCGACCGCCCGCAGCACCGACGGTTCCCATCTGGTGATCACGCCGAAGACGACGAGCACGCACCCGCCGACGACGAGTCGGTGGCGCAGCGAGAGTCGCCGCATGAGCGGCGCGGCGATGACCAAGACGAAGGCCACGTTCTGACCCGAGACGGCCAAGAGGTGGGTGAGTCCGGAGGCTCGGAAGTCGTCGACGGCCGCGGGCGACTGGTCGCGATCGTCGCCGAGCACGATGCCGGTGAACAACGCCCGATCAGCGTCGGGGAGCGACGTCGCCCCGGCGATCAGCGTGCGCCGAAGTTCGTTCGAGAAGCGGCTCACCGGCCAGCCTGGCTGTAACCCGTCGGCCGCTCGCACGTCGAGCCGCGCCCCGACATGGCGGCGATGCAGAAAGGCAGGATTCCGACCGCGCAACGGCCCCAACCGTCCGGCGATCCGCACCGTCTCCCCAGCGAGACCCCGTTGCAGCACGGCGCCCGCGCTGCCCTCCGCGGTTGCCTGTACCCGGCGCCCGTCGGCGAGGCGAAGTTCGGTGCGCACGGCGCCGTGGGCCCACTCGGGGTCGCGCACGAGCTGCACCCGTTCGTCGACGACGCCGGTCGTCGGCGCGAAACGTACTCCCTCCCACGCCCGCGCCCCGAGGAACGACGCAAGGAGGCCGACGGCGAGCCAGAAGCCCGCAGGATGCCGACGCACGAGGGCCACTGCGGCCATAGCGCCGAGGGCGAGTATCGGCACCGGATGCGACCACCAGGCACCGAGCAGCGCGGCGCACGCCAAGGTGACGACCTGACGATCGGTCATCGGACGCGAACCTTGGGACGGATGGCCGCCAACTTGGCCTCGCCGATGCCCCGAACCTCGAGCAGCTCGTCGACCGAGCGGAAGCGACCCTGCTGCTGGCGGTACCCGACGATGGCGGCCGCCGTCGCCGGTCCCACGCCCGGCAGCGCCTCCAGATCGGCGGCGGTGGCCGAGTTCAGATCGATGGGTCCCGCCGGCGCGCCCCTCCCTGATCCGCTCGATGCCGCCAAAGCGCCGGCCGGCGGGGCTTCGCCTCTTCGAGGCACATAGACCCGTTCTCCGTCCGTCAGTCGAGCGGCCAGGTTGACCCCGTCTGGTTCGGCGTCGGCCGTCGGGCCGCCGGCGGCGTCGAGGGCGTCGGCGAGGCGAGACTCGCCGGCCAACCGATAGACACCGGGCCGCACGACGGCGCCGGCGACGTGCACGATGACCACCTCGGCCGGTTTCGTCGCCGCAGGATCGTCGGAGGACGCACGGGGTGAAGAACCCGGGTCCTGCTGCCGGGCCCCCGGATCGCCCGACGAGCCGACCGTCGGGAGCGCCAACTCCGGAGGTTCGGCGCGACCGGGTCCGGCGAAGGCCATCCAGGCCACGACCCCGAGAACGACCAGGGCCAGCGCGCCGCCGAGCGCCGCGCCGGCCGTACCCAGTCGGCTGCGGACGTAGGCCAGCCGAGCGGCCACGGTCGACAACGGTTCGGGCGGCGAAGCGACGCGGGGAGGAGGGGGCAGCTCGGGCACGCGCACCACCGGGTTGAGGGATCGACCGGGGGGAAGCGGCTTCGATACGACGACAACGACGACCCTATCCAGGTCGATGTCAGCCGACCAGACCCTCCTTCAGCGTTCGGCGGGCCTCCCATTCGGCCTCGACCTCGAGGGGGATGTGTCGGTAGGCGCCCCAGTGGCCGTAGCCCCGGAGGCGCCACCGGGCGTAGGCGCCGAGGT
>JBKJLU010000231.1:0-13771 GCA_046596815.1 Acidimicrobiales bacterium
CTCGTCGAGCCCCAGCGCGGGCGCAACCACGGCGAACGCTTCAGGGCCGCTGACGGCGTCCGACGTCGGTGTCACCGCCGACTCGATCAAGATCGGCGTCCTCATCCCCAACCTCAACGAACTTGATCGAGTCGGCGGTGACACCGACGTCGGACGCCGTCAGCGGCCCTGAAGCGTTCGCCGTGGTTGCGCCCGCGCTGGGGCTCGACGAGGGTGCGGACGCACCACCGGGTCCGTCCGTGCCTGCGCCAGTGCTGGATGCCGACGCCGGCGCGCCCGGCACCTTGGCCGTTCGTGCGCTCGAGGTGGCTGTGCCCCCGCTCGTTCCGGTGGTTGCCTCGCCGGCGACCGGATCTCCACCCGGCGCGTCGGTTGCGGCGGTCCCGGGATCGAGGTCGGAGGGGGCCCCTGAGGTACCTGATCCTTCCGCGTTGACGACGGTTGCATCCTTCGCCGCGTTCTGCCCGCCCGGGTCGTCGCCTACGACGCCAGCGCTCACCAATCCGGCGAACAGCAGCACCGCGGTAGCGATGGTCAGCCCTTTTGTAGCTGCCGTCGCGGCGGTGCGCGGCGTCAGCCTCCTGCTGGCCTGTGTCGGCAGCATCGGTCCCCTTCCCCCAGTTCGCTCGTCCGGTTGACGCAACCTGACGAACGTGTCAGGTTCCAACGTAATGGCCGATGACCGGACAGGCAAGACGAGGACGATGACCGGCGTCTTCGCCGAGCGCCCGACGAGGCGCGATGGGGATCGCGAACTACCGCTCGGGCCCCGAGCGGAACTCACGCGCGAGGCGATCCTGCAGGCGGCGGCTGCGCTCTTCGCCGAACAAGGCTTTCGCCGTACAACGATCCGCACTATCTCGGCGAAGGCCGATGTGAGCGTCGGGACCGTCTACCAGTATTTCCGCGACCGAGCCGAGATCCTGAGCACGCTCGTGAAGCGTTACGTCGGAGAGATGTTGGCGCGCACCGATACGACCTGGAGGGTCGACGAGGGCGTCGATGGTCTGCGGAGAGTTCTCACCAACTTCGTCGAGTCGTACGTGGAGGTAGGTCGACTTGCTGCGGTCTGGGAGGAGGTGACGCATGTTGACGAACGACTCGCCGACCTCCGTCGAGGCCTCAATCGCGCGTTCGTCGGCGCCGTCGAGGCGGAGTTGCGGCGAGCGGCCGACGTAGGCATGGCGCGATCGGACGTCGAACCGGCAACGGCCGCACGCGCCCTCACCGGCATGGTCGATCGCTACTGCTACGAGACCTATGTCTTCAATCCACCGGCCGAACTTCCCGCCCCTGCGGTATCGGCCGACGTGCTCGCAAAATTGTGGGCGTCAGCACTCCTTCTTCCTCTTGCCTCGGACGAAACCGACGTTCTGGGTGCAGCACTCGGATGAGGTGAGATGACCAACGGGGGTCGTCGAGGGTCGGTGTCCGGTTCGGGACGTTTGGTCCGTGCGGGAGAGGCCGACTCCCCTACCTGCAGCCGAGGCGAACCCGTCGAATGGACGTATGACCGCAGCGCAGGTAACCCCCATCCCTCCTCTCCCGAAGTCCTCTCGACCATCGAAGGGCGATTCCCGAGATGTCGCCACCCTCGTGGTGTTCGTGCTGGCGGCCGTGGCCCTCGTGGTGAGCGTGGTCGCCGTCGGGTTCGGCATCCGGGCCGTCGACAAATCCGAGACCGGGTCGTCGTCGCCCGCATCGACGCCGCGGAGCGCTTCGCCCGACGGTCACTCGATGGCCGCAGGGGCGCCCGCCATGACGGCCGCCGAGGTGGAGGAGATGGACGGAGCCATGGCTGCGGTGACCAAGAAGTTCCCGGCGGCGACCAAGGGGGCCGGAGCCCAGGATCTCGCCCCGACCGTCCTCCCCGACGGCACCAGGCAGTTCGAGCTGACGGCGTCGGAGATCTCGTGGGAGGTCGAGCCCGGGCGCTTCGTCGACGCCATGGCCTACAACGGCACCGTCCCCGGGCCGACCTTGCGGGTCGAGCCCGGCGAGCGGGTGCGGATTGTCGTGAAGAACGCCATGACGCAATCGACGGCGATGCACCTCCACGGCATCGAGATTCCCAATGCGATGGACGGTGTCCCGGATATCACCCAGCCCCCGATCAAGCCGGGCGGAACGTTCTCCTATGAGTTCACAGCCCAGGATTCACCGGCCGTCGGGATGTACCACTCCCACCACAACGCGGCCGAGCAGGTGCCCGACGGTCTGGCCGGCGCATTCCTCATCGGCCGGCTCCCGACACCGGGCGTGGAGATCGCCTCCGAGCAGGTGATGGTGCTGAACGACGCCGGCACGATCGGCTTCAGTCTCAACGGCAAGTCGTTCCCGGCCACGGCGCCGGTCTCGGTGAAACTCGGCGACTGGGTGCTGATCCACTACCTCAACGAGGGGATCACGGCCCACCCGATGCACCTGCATGGTCTGCCCCAACTCGTCGTCGCCAAGGACGGGTTCCCCCTCGACCAGCCGTATCGAGCCGACACGATCAACGTCGCTCCGGGTGAGCGCTACAGCGTCCTCGTACAGGCGACGGAGCCCGGCGTCTGGGCCTGGCACTGCCACATCCTCCCGCATGTAGAACGGTCGACGGGCATGTTCGGCATGGTCACCGTGATGATCGTCGAGCCCTGATCGGTCAGGTCGCCAGCCACTCCAGCCAGTTGCCGTGGGGGTGGCAGCGCCCGAGCAGGTGAGCGTCGGAGCGGCCCCGGTCGAAGAGCAGGCAACCCAGCACGCTCGCCTCGATGCCGTCGTCGGGTCGTGGCGGGAGATCGGGGAGCCCGGCCACGACCCCCGGCCCTTCGGCGCTGAGCCAGGCCACCGGGCGGTTCTGGCTCAGCTGCGCCAGTTGCTCGACGAAGCGCACCCGGTCGGCCCGCCGCAGGTAGGCCAAGGCCCACGAGGACATGATGCACAGCGGTCCCTCGGCGGGGAGTCGGGAGGCGGCGCCGGCGAGGTCGTCGACCATGTCGCCCTGCACGAGGTCGTACGGTTGTCGCCGGGCGAGCGCGATGGCGGCCTCGGTGCGCTCCATGCGCCCCGTGTCGGGCCACACGCAGGCCAGCAACCACCGGGCTTCGTCGGGGTCGTCGAGATCGACGGGTGACCGGTCGAGGCCGATGCGGGCGCGGATGGCGGGCGCCTCGGGATGGATGGGCGCAGCCCCCGTCACTCGACACTCGATGCGCACGCTCGAGTCGGCCGGTCCGGTCGTGATGCCATTGCCGTAGTCGAGGAGGTAGTGGTCGAGACGGAGATTCAACCCGGCGCTCGTCCCGGCGTCGAGGATGGACAGGGGGGCGCCCAGGCGATCGGCGATCCATCGCAGGCCGGGAACGAGCACAGCGGTGCGGCCGCACTCGTTGGTGTTCGTGCGCCGGGTCTCGAGCATCGCCGCGATCTCTGTCGGATGGGAGCGGGCGACGTCGCAGAAGAGCGGCCCCGCGTCGGCATCCGACCGTCCGGCGTAGACGTCGCCGAGTTCGTGTTCGAGGCCGTCGAGCAACAGGTAGTGCACGGCGGCCAGAAGCACGTTCGGTTGGCGCCCTGGGAGGGGGGCTTCGAGCACCAGATCCAACAGCGCGTCGTCCTCGGCAACGGCTCGACAGATCCGCTCGTAGAGCGCGGAGTAGCCGCGGCATTGGTCGTCGGCGAAGTCGCGCCACCAACCGGCGACGAGGGCTCGGGCCGGAGCGGTCACCTCACCGTCGTCGCTGATCTGATCTGCGCTTCCCATGCCGACAGTGTCGCCGCCGGCGACCGGAGGCGGCTACCGGTTCAGAAAGGCAATCAGTGCCTCGTTGAATTCTTGGGCGTGGGAAGCGTTGATGCCGTGGGGGCCGTCCTTGATCACATGGACCTCGGACGTGGCGATGGCCTCGGCCGCACGCTTTCCGCTGGCCTCGAAGGGGACGATGGCGTCGGAGTCGCCGTGGATGACCAGCGTGGGCACGGTGAACTTCGCGAGGTCGGCCCGAAAATCGGTGCGGCCGAAGGCGGCGATGCAGTCGAGGGTGCCCTGGGGAGAGGCGAACGCGGCGATGGCTTGCGCATGCTGGCGCTGCGCTTCGCTGACCTTGAGGGTGCCGCTGGCGCTGAAGAACCCGGTGCTGAACTCGTCGAGGAAAGCGAGGCGGTCGGCCTTCACGGCGGCTTCGAAGCCGGCGATGGCGGCGTCGTCGAAGGCGCCGTCGGGGTTGTCGTCGGCCTTGTAGAGGTAGGGCGGCACGGCGCCGGCGAGCACGGCCCTGGCCACCCGCTCCTCGCCGAAGGTGGCGATGTAGCGCGCGACCTCGCCGCCACCCATCGAAAAGCCGACGAGCGTGGTCTCCCGAAGGTCGAGTGCCTCCATGAGGGCGTTGAGGGCGGCGGCGAAGGTGTCGTAGTCGTAGCCGTTCCAAGGTTGCGACGACTGGCCGAAGCCCCGACGGTCATAGGTGATGGCGCGGAACCCGGCTTCGACCAGCGCCGGCACCTGAGGCTCCCAGGCGCGGCCGCTGAGCGGCCATCCGTGGATGAGCACCACGGGTTTGCCCGTGCCGAAATCCTCGTAGTGCAACTCGATCGGGTGCTCGTTCTCGGTACCGACATCCAGCTTGGGCATGCTGGGACCAACGGGCACTCGGTCGCCGCTGTTCCCGTTTCCGCCAAGGAATCGACCTTGGCTCTGATTGCAGCCGGTCGAGCGGGCAAGCTGGCGGGGTGCTCGATCCGACGAAGTTGTCGCCACGCGTCCGGGGCATCGCCGCAGGGATCATTCACCGAGCGTGGGACTGGGTGAATGTCGTCGGCGTCGTCGGCCCGAGCGACCGGCGGGGCCAACGGTTCCGGTCGATGGGCCAGGGCAGCTGCATCTCGTTCCCTCCGGGTTCGGTGTTCAACGAGAACTGGATCTCTATCGGCGAGGCCACCCTCATCGGCCCGTACGTGAGCCTCGCCGTGGGTTTCCCCATCGAGATTCTCGACCCGGCGCGACCCCCGGTCGTGCGGATCGGGAATCGGGTCAACATCGGTCGAGGCAGCTCGATCGTGGCGCGGTTGGGCGTCGACATCGAGGACGACGTCATGACCGGACCCGACGTCTACATCACCGACCACAACCACACGTACGCCAACCTCGCCATCCCCATCGGCCAGCAGTGGATGTCGGAGGAGCCGGTGCGCATCGGCGCCGGCAGCTGGATCGGGGCGGGCGTGGTGATCCTGCCGGGGAGCAATATCGGACGCCACGTCACCGTGGCCGCCGGGTCGGTCGTTCGGGGCGTGTTGCCGGACAACTGCGTTGCCGCCGGTTCACCGGCGAAGGTGGTTCGCCAGCACATCGCGGGACGGGGATGGGTGCCGGAGATGAAAGACCCACCTCCGGTCCCGCCGGGATGGCCGGGATCCGAGGTCCCCGGATGATCCCGCAGGGCAAGAGCTAGGCGAGGGAGTCGAGCACCTCGACCCGTCGCCTCACCAGTGCATCCACCACTTCGAGACCCGGTCCGCCCGATGTCGCTGATTCGGGCCGGTAGCGCTCGCCGAGAACGGCGGACGCCGCCGCCCCTGCCGATGCCGCAAGGGCGTCGAAGTCATACCCGCCCTCGAGGAAGAGGACGAGCCGACCGGTGGCGGGTGCAAACTCCCGCGACAGCGCGCCGAGGTCGCTGAAGTCGCCGGCGCTCAGCGCGAGGTCGGCCAGCGGGTCGGCCCGGTGGCCGTCGAAGCCCGCCGACACCAGGACCCAGGTCGGGTCGAAGGCGTCGACCGCCGGGGCCACCATCCGATCGAGCACGGTGCGGACGACATCGCCGGTGGCGCCCGCGGGGAGCGGGATGTTGATCGTCGACCCGAGCGCCGCCGGTCCTCCGACATCGTCGAGGGCACCTGACCGGCTCGGATACAGCCCCCACTGGTGGGTCGACACGAACAGCACCCGCGGGTCGTTCCAGAAGACGGCCTGGGTTCCGTTGCCGTGGTGCACGTCCCAGTCGAGGATCAGTACCCGCTCGCCCCGGTCGGCCAGGGCCGCGGCGGTGACGGCGATGTTGTTGAACAGGCAGAACCCCATTCCCCGTTCGGGGAGGGCGTGGTGGCCAGGCGGACGGGTGAGCACGAAGGCGGCGTCGGCCTCGCCTGCGTCGAGTGCCGACACTGCCTGCAGACCCGCGCCGGCCGAGCGGACGGCGGTGTCCCACGAGCCCGCGCTGAAGCGGGTGTCGGGATCGAGCGACCCGCCGCCGGCTGCACATTGCAGCTCGAGGGCCAGCAGGTACTCATCGGAGTGGACGCGCTCGAGCTCGGCCCGGGTCGCTGGTCGCGCCTCGATCTCGACCATGGCGTCGTTGAGCCCGGCTTCGACCATGCCATCGCGCGCCGCCCGCGTCCGCCCCGCCCGTTCGGGATGTCCCCGACCGGTGTCGTGCTCGTCGTGGAAACGATTCGAGACCACCAGCAGCATCAGCGAAGTCTCCGTTGTAGGGGTCCGGGGCCGGTTGGAGGCGGTAAGAGACGGACGCGCGCGGCGGGCACGCGCACGCCGCGGGGCCCTGCGATGGCGGGCCGCAGCTGGAGTTCGGCCACCTCGGGAACGGCGTCAGCCAGCGCGCCGACGCGTCGCACCAGGTCGACCAGGGCGTCCTCGTCGACGGAGACGGCGCCGCCGTGTCCGAACAGCAACGGCGACAGCCGCGTCGCCCGCAACAGTTCCCGCGCGTCCGAGTCGGTGAGGGGAAGGGCCCGATGCGCGCGGTCGCCCAGCAGATCGGAGGCCATGCCGTCCAAGCCGAACGACAGCAGCGATCCGAAGGAGGGGTCGAGGGTGACGCCGACGACGACCTCCACCTCGCCGGTCCCGACTTCACCGCCTGCGCGCACGGTGACGCCGGCGTGGCCGAGGAAGGTGGCGACCTCATCGTCGTCGAGCCAGCGTCCGCCACTGTCGATGCGGAGGACGGCCTCGGCCTGGCGTTGGGCGGCGCCGAGATCGAGCCCGGCCGGCGGTTCGGTCCGGCCGGACAGACGAGTTCGCCACTGGGCGTGGGCCGCGACGCGCCCGAAGGCCCGCACCGCTTGCTCCGGGAACGGGAACAACGGGATCGGGTGGAGCGCAGCTTCGCTGCCGGCCACCAGGCGGTTCGACCGACCGTCGCCGAGGTAGCTCGCGAGAATTGGCTTGTCGGGATGCCGGGCTGCGACCTCGACGACGGCGTCGGCCACGGCGAAGGGAGCGATCATCGGCGGGCTGCCGATCACCAGCACGGCGTCGACCCCCGGGTCGGCCAGAACCTCTTCGAGCACGCGTCGGTAGTCGTCGGGGGTGGCTTCCGAGCCGACGGCGCGCGGGTTCCCGGCGGAAAGGGCCGCCAGTCCGACGCCGGCCTCGTCGGCGACGTCGGCCGCGAGTGCGCCGACGCCGGCGGCGTTGGTCACGATGGCCAGCCGTGGCCCGTGCGGGAGGGGTTGGTGGGCCAGCACGAGGCTGACGTCGAAGAGCTCTGCAAGCGTGTCCACCCGGAGGACGCCGGCCTGGCGGAACAGCGCATCGGTCACGGCATCGAGCGAGCGACTCCGCCCGCTCTTCACGACGACGATCGGCTTCGACTCCGAGACCCGCCGAGCGATACGGGCGAACTTCCGGGGGTTCCCGAACGTCTCGAGGTAGAGGAGGATGACATCGGTCTCCCCGTCGGCCTCCCAGTACTGCAACAGGTCGTTGCCGCTGACGTCACCGCGGTTGCCGACCGAGACGAAGCTGGAGATCCCGATGCCCTGCGAGGCGGCCTGCTGGACGATGGCCAGCCCGAGGCCGCTCGACTGGGCCAGGAAGGCCACCCGCCCGACGGGTGGAGCGACCGCCGACGGCGTGGCGTTCATGGAGATGTCGGGGGCCGTGGTGATGACCCCCATGCCATTGGGACCGACCAGTCGCATGCCGTGATGGCGGGCCACCCGCACGACCTCGTCCTGGAGGGCGCGATCCTCGGACCGGCCGGTCTCGGCGAAGCCGGCCGACATCACCACGACCGCCCGCACCCGTCGCTCGCCGCATTCCTCGACGACGGCGAGAACTTCGCGGGCGGGGACCGTGACGATGGCGAGGTCGAGATCACCGGGGATCGAGGAGACGGCATCGTGGGCCGGCACGCCGGCGATCGAGGCCGCCTCGCGGTTCACCGGATAGATCGGCCCCTGGAACTCGGCGTCGAGCAGGTTTCGAAGGACGCGGTGACCGAGCGATCCCGTCTTGCGCGAAGCCCCGATGACGGCGATCGAACGGGGTCGAAGGAGGGGCGTCATGGATTGGACGGCCGAACGGCGCTCCCGTTCGTCGACGACCTCCATGGCCTTGGCCGTCTCGGCGATGGGGAAGCGGAGGTGGACGACGCCGTAGTCGAGCGACCGCTCGGCTTCGAAGCCGGCGTCACGAAAGACCCCGAGCATCGCCCGGTTCTCGGCCAGGGTCTCGGCCACGAAGTATTCGATGCCCCGCTCGCGGGCGGCACCGGCGAGGTGCTCGAGCAGCAGCGACCCGAGTCCTCGACCCTGGTGGCGGTCCTCGATCACGAACGCCACCTCGGCTTCGGTCTCGATGCCCTGGGTGCGGTCGTACCTGGCCACGCCGGCCATCTCGCCGCCGATCTCGGCGATCAGGGCCATGCGGTCCTGATAGTCGACGTTCGTGAACCTCTCGACGTCGCGCGGCGGGAGAACGGGGCGCGGGGAGAAGAAGCGGCGGTAGATGGTCTGCGCCGACAATCGGGCGTGGAAGGCGACGAGTGCCGCCTCGTCGTCCGAGCGAATCGGCCGGAGCCGCGCGGCGGTGCCGTCACGGAGGAGAGCGTCGAGTTCCCACTCCTTCGGGTAGCCGGCGCCGAGAGCTACCAGCCGTTCTTCTCCTTGATGTCCTTGCATTCCGGACACACCGGGTACTTGTCGGGATCGCGGGACGGAACCCACACCTTGCCGCACAGCGCCGTGACCGGCTCGCCCGTGACCATGCTCCGGATGATCGCCTCGGTGCCCCCGATGACATAGTGCGCAAAGCGGTCGTGGTCACCGTCATCGAGGCGCGGAGCGGGGCTGCTGGTCTGGACGTCGGCGTCCACCTCGGTCGCAGTGCTGGTGTCCGTCATCCCTCCATCTTCCCCCATGCGGTCGCGCGGGGCTAAAGAGGCCCCATGTCCCCGCCGACTTACCAGGGGTGGAGGTGTTGAACTTGGAGGCGAGCGTCGCGCACCGAAGCGCGCCCCGGCTCAAGCTCACGGGCGTCGGCCGAGTCTGGTTGCTCACCATCTCGATGATGGTCGTGGCCGTCGGGATCTACCTGAGCGCGGCCCAAGACATCGAAGTGCTCCCTGGTGCCCCCTTCGCCATCCCGTGGTGGGTCCTGGCCGGATTGTTCTTCGTCACCGAGACCAACGTGATTCGCGTCCGTTACCGCGGTCAGGGGCAGTCCTTCCCCCTGAACGAGGTGCCGCTCGTGCTCGGACTGTTCTTCTCGCCCCCGGCCGAGCTGCTGCTCGGCCTCCTGTTGGGGTCGACCCTCGCCTTGGTGCGCCAGCGCCGACAATCGCCGCTGCAGCTCGCCTTCAACACCAGTCACTTCTTCCTGGCCGGGGTTCTGGCCACCATCATCTTCAGTGAGGTCATGGGGACCGAGGCCCTCGGTCCGATCGGATGGTCGGGCGCGCTGCTGGCCACCGTCGTCGTCACCTTGATCGGCCACGCCGCCATCACGCTGGCCACCCTTCTCGCCGGCAGCCAGCCCCAGGTCGACCGCCTTCGCCAAGTGCTCTCCCTCGGACTGACCAGTTCGATCACCACGACGATGGTCGCCCTCGTCGCCGTCGACCTGCTGTGGCGAGACGTGCGCGGGGGCATCCTCATCGGGGTGCCCGCCGGCGTGGGATTCCTGGCCTACCGGGGCTACCTCGAGGGACACGGTCGCAGCGACAACCTCGACATCGCTTACGAGTCCACCCGCATGTTGCACCGTTCTCCCGAGGTCGACTCGGCGGTCGTCGGGCTGCTGACCCAGGCACGCGGCATGTTCCGGGCCGAGCGGGCGGAAATCACGCTCTATCCGAGTGTCGATGGCGAACAGGCGGTGCGGACCAACCTCGGACCGGGCCCGCTGGTCGAGGCCATGGTTCCGTTCACCCTCGATCCGGAAGAGCGGGCCTGGGCCGAGCGCATGCCCAACGGCGACGGCGTGCTCTACCCGTCCGGCCCCCAAGGGTTGGTGGGAGCCTTCCGCGAGCGCGGGATCCGCGAGGCCATGGTGCTCGTGATCCGACGCGATGGACGGGTCGTGGGCACGATCCTCGTGGGCAACCGCGTCGGCGAGGTCGACCACTTCGATCAGTCCGACCTCGAACTGTTCGAGCCGCTGGCCCGCAATCTCGGCGTCGTGCTCGAGAGCGGAAGTCTCGAGCAGTCGCTGCAGCAATTGCGCGACCTCGAGGCCCAGTTGCGACACCAGGCGTACCACGACCCTCTCACGGCGCTGGCCAACCGCAGCCAGTTCATCGAACGGGTCGAGATGGCCCTCGAGTTCTCGAACAGCGACGCCTCGCGTATGGCCGTGCTCTTCATCGGCGTCGACGACTTCAAGGTGGTCAACGACAGCCTCGGCCACCCGGTCGGCGATCAGCTGTTGATCTCCCTGGCCCGGCGGATCAAGCAGGTGGTCGGCCCGGAGGACGCGGCGGCCCGCCTGGGCGGCGACGAGTTCGGTGTCCTGCTCGACTGTCCGAGCCGGGAGGTTGCGGAGTCGGTGGCCGAGTCGCTGCTCGCCGCCATCCGTCGACCGGTCGTCGTCGACGGACAGGAGCTGCAAGTTCGGGCCTCCGTCGGGATCGCCATGGGTGACAGCGGGCGGTGGGCGGATGAGTTGTTGCGAAACGCCGACGTCGCCATGGCTGCAGCCAAGACAGCCGGCAAGAACCGGGTGCAGCTCTTCGATCCCGACATGCACCTGGCCGTCATCGAGCGTCACGAGCTGATCGCCGACCTGCAGCGGGCCGTCGAGCGCGACGAGTTCGAGCTGTACTACCAGCCCATCGTCGAGGCGGCAACGGGTCGGATCGTCGCCCTCGAGTCGCTCATCCGGTGGAACCACCCGCAGCGGGGGATGGTGCCGCCCGACGCCTTCATTCCCGTGGCCGAGGACACCGGTCTGATCCTGCCGATGGGGCGCCTCATCCTTCAGAAGGCCTGCGCCCAGGCGCGCGATTGGCAGGAGCGCTACCCCCAGCACCGCGAGCTCGCCATGGCGGTCAACCTGTCGGGACGCCAGCTGCAGCAGGTCTCTTTCGTGGGCGACACGATGCAGGTCATCGCCGAGTCGGGGGTCACCGCCCAGACCCTGATCCTCGAGATCACCGAGAGCATCCTCATGGACGACACCGAGAGCCACATCGCCAAGCTCGGCCAGCTCAAGAGCCTCGGCCTCCGCCTGGCCATGGACGACTTCGGTACCGGGTACTCGTCGCTGAGCTTTCTCTCGCAACTGCCCATCGACATCCTCAAAATCGCCAAGCCGTTCGTCGAGCGCCTCGGTCGGAGCAAGAAGGACGAGGCTTTCGCCGCCGCCATCGTCCGCCTCGGCCACACGGTCGGCATGTCGCTCATCGCCGAGGGCGTGGAGCGGGCCGATCAGCTCGAGGTACTGCGTCGCCTCGGCTGCGACATGGTGCAGGGCTGGTACTTCGCCAAGGCCGGCAACGCCGCCGCCACCGAAGAGCTCCTGGTGCGGGGTCTCGGTCCGGAAGAGCGCAAGGTGATCCCCTTTCCCGCTTGAGTAGGGTCGACGGCATGTCTCCGTCTGAAAGGACGGGAGAGTTTCGACGATCCTCTCCCTGGGCCTTCACTCGATTGGTCGGGCGAAACTCTCCCGTCCTTTCTTAGGAGACTTGCATGGCAGTTCCGGGCCGGCGCACCAGCGTCGAAGGGCGGCGACGGCCGCCGCGCCGACTACCCAAGTTGATCTTCCTGGCCGTCCTGGTGAGCCTGATCGTGATCGCCGTGAACTCCATTGTCTCGAGCAGCGCCGAGGGTCCCGACCCGGCCCTGGTGTTCGCCGACCGGGTCCGTCCCGTCGTCGATCGCTCGACCCGCCAGGGTGCGGCCCTCGAAGAATTGCGCTCGTCCGCGGCGTCGCTCGGCCGATCGGGGATGCAGCGGGGCGTCGACCGTCTCCTGCGGGAGAGCCAGGACCTCGTCGAGCAGGTCGAACAGGCGCCCGCCGACGGTGCTCTGCGTCGGACCCAGGGGCTGCTGCTCACCTGCCTGTCGACCCGTCACGCCGCCCTCCAGGCCATCGCCGACACCGTCGATGGCCGCTTCGAGCTCGGCCCACCGGAAGAGGCGGTCAACGCCTTGGTCGACGTGGGCCTCGACCTCGCCGTCTCCGATCGGGCCTACCTCCTTTTCCTCGAGCAGCTTCCGACCAAGGCGAGACAGAGCATGCCGCCGTCGATCTGGTTGCCCGAAGCCACGCGGTTCGCGCAGCCAGAGATGGCGTCGCTGGTGGCGACGCTGCGGGCGGAGGCCGGTCTGATGCAGGTGCGCGATCTGACCATCGTGACCGTCGCCACCGACCCGGTTCCGGTGGGCAGCGACGGCCTCAATCTGGTGCTTCCGGTGACGAAGACCATGAAAGTGCAGGTGGTCGTGGCCAACGCCGGGACCGTCGACGAGAAGCGGGTGCCGGTAGAGGCGGTCGTCACGTCCCAGGGCGGTCTCGACACGGCCCGACAATTCGTGGATCTGGCGCCGGGTCAGCGGATGACCGTGGCACTCACGCTTCGACCATCACCCGTCGGCGTGCTCGAACTCAAGGTTCGGGTCGGGCCGGCCGACGGCGAGGGCAACGTCAGTGACAACGAGAAGCTCTCCTACTACGTGATGCGCTGACCCCAGATCTGAAACCGGTCAGGCGCTCTCGTCGTCGGGGCCACGCGAGTCCCGCCAGGCCTGCTCGGCCCGGAAACCCACCTCCCGGAGGGGAAGCCCACGCAGGCGGGCGACTCGGGCGACGTCGTCGTGTTCTGGCTTCGTCCGACCGGGGGACACCTTCACCCGCACCGGCAGGCCGTCGACCTCGACGGTCTCGCTCGAGCGGGAGGACGGCCACCGCTCCAGCCGCGACGCCCGCACTCCGAGTGATCCGGTCTCGGCCATGAGGCAAGCCACGAGCTGCGCCGACAGGGCAGGGTCGGCCAGCGCACTGACGATGTAGGCCGGTCGGCCCTTCTTCATGATGATCGGGGTCAGCCAGGCATCGTGGGCCCCGGATTCGAGGAGGCGCGTCACCGCATGAGCCAAGGTCTCACCGGTGGCGTCGTCGACATTGGCTTCGAGCAGGACGACCGGTTGGCCCCCATCGGAACCGGCTGACCGCATGATGCCAACGCCCAACACGACCTGGGTGAGGTTCGGCAGTTGCTCCAACTCCCTCGTCCCGGCCCCGAACCCAGTGGCGGTGATGGTCATCTCCGGGAGCGGACCCCATCCGCTCACGAGGGTGGCCAATAACGCCGCGCCCGTGGGAGTCGTGAGCTCGACGCCCACGTCGCGTCCGTAGGTCGGCGCTCCTCGAAGGAGTTCGACGACCGCAGGTGCCGGATTGGGCAGCGCACCGTGGGCCGAGCGGATCATGCCCGTACCGGTGGCCACGGCCGACGCGTGCACCTCGTCGATGCCGAGAACCTCGAGCGCCGCGCAGGTGCCGACGACGTCGACGATGGCGTCGACCCCGCCGACCTCGTGGAAG
>JBKJLU010000281.1:0-5547 GCA_046596815.1 Acidimicrobiales bacterium
ACGGACGGAACGTACAAACCGTCCGTCTCACCACCGTCGCCCCGGCGTACCACTCGTGATGGTCTTCGAGTGACTCCGAAGAACTAGCTACTCAACAACCCGGGAACGACGGGCTCCGAGCTCAGCTCTCGAGGACGTCGCCGAGGCGGTCGACCTCGACCCCGAGATCCCGCAACCACACGATGGCCTTGTCGATGCGCTCGTCGTCGCCGCCGAACTCGCACACGATCCAGCCGACCGTCTCTTCGATCTTGGCCTGACGGATGTTCGGCATGATGTCGAACTCGCGCACGAGGCGGGCGATGACGGGCTGCTTGATGAGGTGCTCGGGGAAGGTCAGCTTCACCCGCGCCATCGAAGAGGTCATGTCGTTGTTCCATCCATAGTCGTGAGGGCTCCATTCAGATTGCCGGATCGGAAGCCCTCGAGGTCGAGGGTCACGTAGGTATAGCCAGCGGACCGGACGGCCGCGACCACGGCGTTGCGCTGCTCGACGGCCCGCACCAGATCGTCGCCCTCGAGTTCGATGCGCGCCGTATCTCCGTAGTGGCGCACCCGGAGCTGGCGGAACCCGAGGCGGCGCAGGGCCGACTCGGCCCTGGCGACGTTCGAGAGAATTGTCACGGTGACCGGCGTGCCGTAGGGGACGCGCGACGAGAGGCAGGCGGCCGCCGGCTTGTCCCACGTGCGTAGGCCGAGTTCTTGCGAGGCAGAGCGCACGTCGGCCTTGGTGAAGCCGGCGTCGACGAGGGGGAAAGCGCTCCCCCGCTCGGCCGCCGCCCGCTGTCCGGGACGGTGATCGCCGAGGTCGTCGAGGTTCACGCCGAGGACGATGGTCGCGCCTTCTTCGCGAGCGAGCGGCTCGGTGACGTCGAGCAACGCCGTCTTGCAGTGGAAGCAGCGGTCGCCGTCGTTGGCCGAGTACGCGGGGTTGGCCAGTTCGTCGGTGAAGACCGGCGTCCATCGCAGGCCCCACTCGTCGGCCAGCGCCTTGCACTCGACCTCTTCCTCCGGCGCCAGCGACGGCGAGATGGCGGTGACGGCGAGGGCCCGATCCGGTCCGAGGGTGTCGTTGGCGACCCACGCGAGGAAGGCCGAGTCGGCGCCGCCGCTGAAGGCGATGACCACGCGGTCGAGTTCGACGAGGCGGGCGCGGAGACGATCGAGCAGCACGTGCTCAGGCATCGACGACCTCGATCCGGATGCGCTTGTTGCCCTTGCCCTTCGACTCGGTCTTGACGACGCGGATGCGGCCGACCTCGCCCGTCGACGCCACGTGGGTGCCGCCGTCGGCCTGCTTGTCGAGGCCCACGATGTCGACGACGCGGATCTGGTCGACCGACTCGGGGATGAGATTGACCTTGGTGCGGATCAGGTCGGGGTCGGCGACGGCGATGCCACGAGGCAGGAACGACACGACGATCGGACGGTCGGCCGCCAACTCTTCGTTGACGCGGGCTTCCACCGTCGCCCCGAATCCCTCGGGCAGAGGGTCGAACTCGAAGTCCATACGGGCGGCCAGTGGCTCCATGTTGCCGCCGGTCACGGCTTTGCCGTAGTCGTTCCAGATGACGCCGCACAGCACGTGCAGAGCGGTGTGAGTGCGCATGAGGGCGGAACGCCGATCCCCGTCGATCACGCCGTGGACCGTGTCACCGGCGCTCGGGAGGGGGCCTTCGCCGAGGGTGTGCCAGACGTCATCTCCCACCTTGGCGACCTCGAGAACCGCGGAACCGGACAGGGTTCCCGTGTCGTGGGGCTGCCCGCCGCCGGTCGGATAGAACGCGGTCTGGTCGAGGGCCACCCGCCGGTGCTCGACGTCGACCGACGTCACGACGGCGTCGAAGTCACGAAGCATGGCGTCGCGCAGGAACAGCATCTCCGTAGCCATCGTCGCCAGTCTGCCCGAACCGATCGACCCCGCCGACGAGCGTGAGGCCTTACACTCGTTACGTTACGTTCCGATGACGGAAACGTTCCTACGACAAAGGGAGTACGGCATGCAGCGCAGCCGTTTCTGGCGATTCCCGATCCTGCTGGTCATTGCCGCGATGCTTTTCGCGGCGTGCGGTAGTGACGAGGAAGAAGCACCCGCAGGTGGAGGCGGCAGCGAAAAAGCCGCCGAACCCACCAAGATCGTGAAGATCGGGGTTGTTGCTCCGCTTTCCGGTGGGCTGTCGGCCCTCGGTGCGGGCATCAAGAACTCGGTCGAGTTGGCCATCAAGCAGGCCAACGCAGCCAACAAGATCAAGGGTTGGAAGATCGAGCTCGCGGCCGAGGACGACACGGCCAAGGCCGACGTCGGCGCTCAGGTGGCGACCAAACTCGCCTCCGACGAGGCCGTTGCCGGCGTCGTCGGCACCCTGAACTCGAGCGTGGCCCTGCAGGTGCAGCCCATCCTCGACCGCGCCGGCATCGTCATGGTGTCGCCGGCCAACACGGGCATCGAACTGACCCAGGGCACCGACGCGGCGGCCAAGAAGCGCCAGTTCCAGACCTACTTCCGGGTGGCCACGACCGACGCCATCCAGGGCCCGTTCGCCGCCAACTTCGCGAGCAAGGACCTGAACGCCAAGAACGTCGTGACCATCCACGACAAGAAGACCTACGGACAGGGTCTCGTCGCCGCCTTCACCGGCCAGCTCACCAAGAACGGTGGCAAGGTCGTGGCGGCCGAGACGATCAACCCCGGCGATCAGGACTTCAGCGCCGTACTGACCAAGATCAAGCCGCTGAACCCGGACCTCATCTACTACGGCGGCGAGTACCCCGAGGCCCAGCTGCTGTCGAGCCAGGCCGAAGCTCAGGGCATCAAGGCTCCGCTCATGGGTGGCGACGGCATCTTCGACCCGACGTTCATCAAGACGGCGGGCCAGGCGGCCGAGGGCGACCTCTGCACCTCGGTCGGCGCCCCCACCGACGAGCTCGAGTCGGCGGCGAAGTTCGTCGAGGACTACAAGGCGGCGAAGTTCGCTGATGACTTCTCGGCCTACGGGGCGTATGCCTACGACGCCGCCAACGTCATCATCAACGCGTTGGCCGACGTGCTCGCCGACGAGGACGAGCTCACCGCCGAGGTCCGCACCAAGATCGTCGCCGCCGTGCAGAAGTCGAGCTTCGACGGTGTGACCGGCAAGGTCGCCTTCGACGAGTTCGGTGACACCACGACGAAGGTGCTCACGGTCTACAAGGTGACGAACCAAGAGTGGAAGCCCGTGAAGACGGACGAGTTCAAGTAGCTCCGCAACACGGACTCACAATCCGACCGACGTAGATTGAGGGGCGGGGCCGATGGCCCCGCCCCTCGTCGTTTCCCTCAGGAGTCTCACTTGACCCTGTTTCTCCAGCAGATGGTGAACGGCCTGGTGCTGGGGGCCACCTACGGCCTGATCGCCCTCGGCTACACGATGGTGTACGGCATCATCCAGCTCATCAACTTCGCCCACGGCGAGATCTTCATGGTCGGCGCCTTCGCCGGTCTCTACACCTGGCACCGCATGCCCGACGCCATCCAGGGCAACGTCTTCCTGGTGCTGCCGATCGTCATGGTCGTGGCCGTCGTCGTCTCGGTCTCCACCTCGCTGCTGGTCGAGCGCCTCGCCTACCGCCCCCTGCGCAAGGCCTCACGTCTCGCCCCGCTGATCACCGCCATCGGCGTGTCGATCGCGCTGCAAGAGGTGGTGCGCCTCTTCTATCCCCTCGAAAACGGACGGCTCGGCGCCAAGTCGCCGCTGTCGTTCCCCCGACTCATCGAAGGTCCGAACATCGAAGTTGGTCCGGTGCTGATCGCCCGGGTCTCGTTGTTCGTGGTCGTCGTTGCCGTCGTGCTGATGATCGCCCTCCAAGCCTTCATCCGTCGCACCCGCACCGGCAAGGCCATGCGAGCGACGGCCCAGGATCCCGACACGGCGCGGCTCATGGGCATCGACACCGACAAGATCATCATCATCACGTTCGCCATCGGTGCCGCCCTCGCCGCCGTCGCCGGCGTGATGCAGGGCATGCGCTTCATCCAGATCGATTTCCGCATCGGCTTCATCGCCGGCCTCAAGGCCTTCACGGCCGCCGTGCTCGGGGGCATCGGCAACATCACCGGCGCCATGCTCGGCGGGTTCGTGCTCGGCATCGTCGAGGTGATGGCGACGCAGTACATCCCACAGGGATCGCAGTGGAAGGACGTCTGGGCCTTCGTCGTCTTGATCGGGGTGCTGGTGTTCCGACCGTCGGGATTGCTCGGCGAGCGAGTGGCGACCCGGGCATGAACAACCTGGTGGAACAGATCAGGCCGCGGGTGGCCCCGCTGCGGTTGCCCCTCGGCGTTCTCGGCCTCGTGCTCGTCGTCGTCGGGTCGCTCACGCCGTGGGCCACCTTCTTCTTCGGCTATCCCGGCAAGGTGACGCTCGCCGGTTTCCCCGGCGGCGCTCGCCTCTATCCCTTGGTCCTGGCGGTCGCGGCGGTGCTGCTCGTTCTCGACGTCCCCGGACGACGTCGCGCCGGCCTCGTCGCGTCGATCGGCGCCTTCGCCATCGTCGCCGGCAATCTCGTCGCCATCGCCCGCGACGGCGGTGGCCTCGGGGCCGTCGCCTATGGAGCATCGTTGGCCCTCAGTGGCACGGCGTTGCTGACGTTGGCCTTTGTCGGCCTGCCCGACAGCCGTGATGTGCCCTCACATTTCCGCGCTCGACCGGCCCCGATCGAACTCCTGGTGATCGCACTCAGCCTCGCCGTGTTGTTGCTCGTGGTGGTCGTGTCGCTCGAGATCGAAGAGTCGAACCGCTTCGTTTCGTTCATCGCCTTCGTCGCGCTGGCGGCGGCGGCGCTGCAACGCATCGGTGCCTTCGCGGCCCTGCAAGAACTCTTCGTCCGTCACCGTCGCATCACGCTGGCCGCCGCCGCCATCACCGCCATCGCCTTCCCCTTCACCCAGGGCGGTTCGTCGTACTGGCTTCGGGTCTTCGCCTCGATCGGCGTGTTCGCCGCCGCCGCTATCGGGCTCAACGTCGTCGTCGGCCTGGCCGGTCTGCTCGACCTCGGCTACATCGCCTTCTTCGGCGTCGGCGCCTACGTCGGGGCGCTGCTCGGCTCGGCCACCCGAACGACCTACGACGCCGAGTGGCCGTTCATCTTCGTAATCCTCATCGGCGCCACGGTCGCCGCCGTCTTCGGCGTCGTCATCGGGGCCCCAACGCTGCGGCTGCGGGGCGACTACCTGGCCATCGTCACCCTGGGTTTCGGGGAGATCTTCCGCATCACGGTGAACAACCTCGATGGCTCGGCCGGCCCGTCGCTGACCAACGGCCCGAACGGCGTGAGCAACATCCCCGACCTGGTGCTCCCGGGTGGCTTCAGCTTCGGGTCCAACCACACGGTCTTCGGCGTCGACCTGCCCTTCCAGGCGAACTACTACTGGCTTGAGGTCGTGCTCGTGATCGTTGTCATGACGGCCTTCCTGCGCCTGGCGGAGTCCCGGATCGGTCGTGCCTGGGTGGCCATCCGGGAGGACGAGCTCGCTGCCGCCGCGACCGGCATCAACACGACCCGGTTGAA
>JBKJLU010000239.1:0-2534 GCA_046596815.1 Acidimicrobiales bacterium
CATGCACTTCGGCCACATCAAGGCATCCGACCTGATCCTCGTCAACCATCAAGGCGACGTCGTGCAGGGCGACCGTCCCGTCAACGGCGCCGCCTTCGCCATCCACTCCCAGGTGCACGCCGCCCGGCCCGACGCCGTGGCCGCCGCCCACTCGCACTCCACCTACGGACGGGCCTTCTCGACGTTGGGCAAGCCGCTCGCCCCCATCACCCAGGACGTCTGCGCGTTCTACGACGACCACGCGGTGTTCGACGACTACACCGGCGTCGTGCTCGACATCGAAGAGGGCAAGCGCATCGCCCACGCCCTCGGCGACAACAAGGCGGCCATCCTCCGGAACCACGGCCTGCTCACCGTCGGCCATTCCGTCGACGAGGCGGTGTGGTGGTTCATCACCATGGAGCGTTCGTGCCAGGTGCAGTTGCTGGCCGATGCCGCCGGTTCCCCCGTGCTCATCGATCCCGAGATGGCCAAGATCACCAGCGGACAGGTCGGCTCCCACTTCGCCGGCTGGTTCAGCTTCCAACCTCTGTACGAGCGCATCGTTCGCGAGCAGCCCGATCTCCTCGACTGACCCCGACTCTGCACGTTCGGGCAGGGTTTGGGGTCGTACGCTGATCGCGATGCCTCCCGCGGCGCGCCTCACCGACATGCACGTCTGTCCGATGATCACCACGGCCGGACCGGTGCCGGTCCCCCACGTCGGTGGACCCATCATCGGGCCCGGAGCGCCGACGGTGATGATCGGCGGAATGCCCGCCGCCGTCATGGGCGACATGTGCGTGTGTGTCGGTCCGCCGGACTCGATCATCAAGGGCAGTGCGACCGTGATGATCATGAACAAGCCCGCGGCCAGGATGGGCGACACCACCGCCCACGGCGGCAGCATCGTGGCCGGCCTTCCCACGGTGATGATCGGCGGTTGACCTTCGCCGGGCGGCGCCACTAGGCATCGCCGATGGATTGGCCCCTCCGCTTCGGCATCTTCCTCGCTCCGTTCCACCCGCCGCAACGCAACCCGACCCTCGCCCTCGAGCGCGACCTCGAGTTGATCGAGCGCCTCGACGAGCTCGGCTACGACGAAGCCTGGATCGGCGAACACCATTCCGCCGGGTTCGAGATCATCGCCTCCCCCGAGGTCTTCATCGCCGCTGCAGCCCAGCGCACCAAGCACATTCGCCTCGGCACCGGTGTCAGCTCACTGCCCTATCACCACCCCTTGATGCTGGCCGACCGGATGGTGTTGCTCGACCACCTCACCCGCGGTCGGGTCATGCTCGGCTGCGGACCTGGCGCCCTCCCCTCCGACGCCTTCATGATGGGCATCGACCCGAATCGTCAGCGGGAGATGATGGAGGAATCGCTCGAGGCCATCCTCGCCCTTCTCGACGGCGACGCACCCGTGACCCGCAAGACCGATTGGTTCACGCTCAACGACGCCCGGCTGCAGTTACGGCCCTACACCCATCCCCGTTTCGAGGTCTGCGTCGCCGCCCAGGTCTCTCCCGCCGGTCCCCGGGCGGCTGGTCGCTTCGGCACCGGGCTGTTGTCGATCGGGGCGACGAGTAGCGGAGGCTTCGACGTCCTCGGCACCCACTGGTCGGTCATGGAACAGCGGGCCACCGAGTTCGGTCGGCCGACACCGGACCGCAAGGCCTGGCGTCTGGTCGGACCGATGCACATCGCCGAGACCGAGGAGCAGGCCCGCGCCGACGTGAAGTTCGGTCTGGCCGATTGGATCAACTACTTCCGCAAGGTCGCGGCACTCCCCCTCGCCCCCGACACCGACGACCCGGACGAGATGGTCGAGGCCATGAACAACTCGGGCCTCGCCGTCATCGGCACCCCCGACATGGCCGCCGCCCAGGTCCAACGCCTCATCGATCAGTCCGGCGGGTTCGGCACCTTTCTGTTCATGGCCAACGACTGGGCCGACCGCGAGGCCATGTTGCGGTCGTACGAACTCTTCGCACGCGAGGTCATGCCTCGCTTCCAGGGATCGACGGTGTCGCTCGTCGACAGTCGCGATTGGGCGGCCGAGAACCGCCCCACCTTCATCGGCGCCGCCACCTCCGCCGTCATGAAGGCCTTCGCCGACCACGGCGCCGAACAAGCAGCAAGAGCCGAGACCGCCACCCCGACCTGACCCGCCGGCTGGCTATCCGAACTGCGCCGCTGGCGAGGGGTTGCCTTTCACCGTGGTCGCTCCCCCACCGTCGATGGGTCGAGCGTCGAAGGTGGGGATGAGGTTGCGGGCGGCGCGGGCCTCGTCGACGCGACGGACGGGGGCGGTGCGCGGAGCGGCCCGTCCCGACTCGGCGTTACCGGCATCCATCGCTTCTTTGGCGATCGATTCCAACGCTTCGGCCATGGCCTCGAGGGTCTGCAACGACTCGGTCTCGGTGGGCTCGAGCATGAGGGCCTCGTCGACGATCAGCGGGAAGTACACCGTCGGCGCGTGGAAGCCCTCCTCGAGCAGGCGCTTGGCCACGTCGAGGGCCTTGAGCCCCGTCGCCTTCTTGAGCCCGGTCGTG
>JBKJLU010000359.1:0-2992 GCA_046596815.1 Acidimicrobiales bacterium
TCCACGCAGGGATCCTCCGGTCTGCCGACGCTAACCGAGCAGTCGCTTGGCCATGACGACGCGTTGGATCTGGTTGGTGCCCTCGTAGATCTGGGTGATCTTGGCGTCGCGCATGAAGCGCTCCATCGGGAACTCCTTGGTGTAGCCGTAGCCGCCGAGGAGTTGCACGCCGTTGGTGGTGACCTCCATGGCCGTGTCGGAGGCGAAGCACTTGGCCATCGCGCCCGCCATGGTGAGCTCGCCTCGAGGGTCACCCTCGTCGATGATGGCGCACGCCTTGTGGACGAGCAGGCGGGCGGCCTCGGTCTTCATGGCCATGTCGGCCAGCATGAACTGCAGGCCTTGGAACTCGGCGATGGGCTTGCCGAACTGCTGACGTGACTTGAGGTAGGACGCGGCGTAGTCGATGGCCCCTTGCGCGATACCCACCGCCTGGGCGCCGATGCCGGGACGCGAGCGGTCGAGGGTGCCCATGGCCAGATAGAAGCCTTGTCCCTCCTCGCCGATCATGTTCTCGGCAGGAACCCGCACGTCTTCGAAGACGATCTCGGCCGTGGGTGATCCTCG
Organism: Acidimicrobiales bacterium; assembly: GCA_046596815.1. Classification (GTDB taxonomy): domain Bacteria; phylum Actinomycetota; class Acidimicrobiia; order Acidimicrobiales; family CADCTF01; genus DATLED01. Next base: position 568 of record JBKJLU010000359.1, read on the forward strand.
CACCCCGAGCTTCTTCTCGAGCTTGCCGACCTGCACGCCCCAGTCCTTCTCCACCACGAAGCACGAGATGCCGCGGTGCCCAGCCGACGGGTCGGTTTTGGCGAAGACGGTGTAGGTCGTGGAGATGCCCGCATTCGTGATCCAGTACTTCGAACCGTTGAGCACGTACGAGTCGCCGTCGCGGACCGCACGCGTCTTCATCGCGGCAACGTCGGATCCGGCGTCGGCTTCGGACAAGCAGTACGACCCTTGCCATTCCCCGGATGCGATCTTCGGGAGGTAGGTCGACTTCAGGTGCTCTGAGCCCCACTCCATGACCGGGATCATCCCCAGTTTGGAGATGATCATCGTCAGCGCAGTCGAGGCGCAGACCCTCGACAACTCCTCCACCATGATCGCCTGGGTCACCTGGTCGGCCCCCGACCCGCCGTATGCCGCAGGGATGCCGAGGGCCGGTAACTCCATGGCCTTGCAGTCCTCGAAGTTCTCCCACGAGTACTCGGCCTTGTCGTCGACCTCGGCCGCTCGGGGGGCGATCTTGTCCTCGGCGAATTGGCGGAGTACGGCGCGAAAGTCGCGTTGTTCCTCGGTCAGGATGGGGGCGGACACCCCCGTAGTCTTGCAGCCGTGTCGGTCGGAAACTTGGTCGCCCAGTGCACGGGCAGTGCACCGTGCGAACTCCCGACGGGCCTGCCGTGGTACTTCGGGTTGGCCGTCGGAGCCGTCTGGCTGGCCGTGGTGATCGGCGTCCTCGTGCTGGGTCGACACCTTGTCCGAGCGAAGTTCGAACGGCGGCGCCACCCGTCGGGCCAGCGGGCTCTCGAACGGACGACGCCGGGTTCCAAGGTCGAGCGCTGGTGAATCTTGCGAGCCAGGATCAGGAGTGGGCGGCGAGATGCTCGAGCAGCATCGGGGCGAACTGCGCAGACGCCGTCTCCGGGATCCAGTGCGACACACCGTCGAGCTCTTCGAAGCGGTAAGGACCGGCGACGTGCGATCCCGTTGCCTCGGCCGGCTCGCGACGGAGGTAGTCGTCACCGTTCGACCAGACATAGAGCGTGGGTGACGTGATCGCACCAGGGTCGGGCTGCTCGTCGAACTTGGTGGCCCGGTAGTAGTTGAAGCCCCCGGTGAGGGCCCCCGGGCTGGTCAGCACCCGCAGGTAGTCCTCGACGATGTCGTCGGGCAGGCCGGCGTAGGCGCCACGGAGTGCAGCGGCGTCGTCGGCCAGGAAGGTCGTCTCGGGCACGTCGGGCATCCGGAAGAAATCGGCGTAGGCCGAATGTTCGGGCTGGTCGCCACCGAGTTCACCTCGAAGCGCCGCCTTGAACGCATCGGGATGCGGGGTCGATGCGACCGTGAGCGTGCGCACGCGGTCGGCATGGCGACCGGCCACATGCCAGGCGATAGCCCCGCCCCAGTCGTGACCGACGAGGTCGAAGCGATCGCCGCCGAGTTCGTCGACGACGGCGATGACGTCGCCGACGAGGTAATCGAGTCCGTACTGCTCGACCTCGATCGGACGGACGGCGGGCGAGAACCCCCGCTGGTCGAAGGCGACGGCCCGATGGCCGGCTGCGGCCAGCGCCTCCATCGTCGGCCCCCACGACGCCGACGTCTGGGGAAATCCGTGCAACAACAAGACGAGGCGCCCGTCGGCTGGACCAGCCGCTCGCGCCCGGAACGTGTTGCCCCCGCCGACGGTGATCTCCAGTTCCTCCATCACTCTTCAACCCCTGTCTCGAGGGCGACGAGCAGCGATCGCCATTGACCGATCTGGTCTCGGACATCGGCCGGTGACAACGCCAGCGTCTCGTCGGCCACCAGATCGGTGATGTCCCGCTGATCCCAGTAGTCGTGGGACGCCGAGTCGAAGTAAGGCCGACGGAATTCGACGAGATCGGTAGGTGCATCTCCCAGGAATCCGAAGAGCGTGAAGGCGAACTCGAAGTCGTAGATCACCGGCGCCCGCCCGAGGCGCGACGCCCGGCGCAGCGCGATTCCGAGGCAGCCGGCAATGGCATCCTCGGCGTGTTCGCCTGGCTGCAACTGCAACCGGTCGGTGAAGCGCTTGGCCAGCTTCAGCCCGAAGCCCTGGTCGGGCCCGGCCGAACCGAAGGCCCGTCCACTCGGCGGGCGGAGGCCCTCGAGCTCACCCGGTCGCGTCGCCATCCAGCGATCGGGACCGGGCATGGGATCAGACGATCGGACCGTGTCGTCGGGATCGAGGTGGACGAAGACAGGTTGGGCCATCAGTGCGCTCCTTGGCCAGGCTGCGCAGCAGCCCGTAGACGACCGAATCGGAGAGAGCCTGCCACGAAGCCTCGATGATGTTCTCGGAGACACCGATGGTCGACCAGCTCGTCTCGCCGTCGGTCGAGTCGATGAGCACGCGGGTGACCGCACCCGTGCCCTTGTTGGTGTC
>JBKJLU010000362.1:0-5263 GCA_046596815.1 Acidimicrobiales bacterium
CGTCGCCGCGATCGGCGGCAGCCTCGCCGCGTTCGCGGCGTCGCCGCGGATCCGATCGGTCTTCCTCGGGGCAGCCTTAGCCTCGATCCACCGTTTCTGACAGTGCCTGACTGACGCGTATCCGCGAAAAGTGCCCTGGTTGCAGGGAGGATGGCGGTTCCTAACGCCTCCAACCACCCAGCAAGAAGGGCACTTTTCAGATGCGATCTTCGCGCAGTGCCCGCCGCTTCGATGTGATGTTCGACGACGACCACGCGGTGGCCAACGCCGGGCTCGTGCTGACCGCGTCCCTGGCCGAGAGGCTCGGCGTCGAAGCTCTCGCCGACGAGATCGTCGACCTGGGTGAGCGGCCAGGGTCAGCGCGCCCTGGCCGGAAGGTGATGACGCTCGTCCAGTCGATGGTGGCCGGCGGAGATTGCATCGATGACGTCGACGTTCTCCGCTGTGCGTCAACTGAAGAGGTGTTGGGCCATAAGGCAATGGCGCCCTCGACGTGCGGCACGTTCCTCCGCTCGTTCACGTTTGGTCACGTCCGTCAGCTCGATCGCCTGTCGGAGGCGGTGATGACCCGCGCGTGGGCGGCGGGTGCCGGTCCCGGTGATCAGGCGATGACGATCGACATGGACTCCACGATCTGCGAGGTCCACGGCTACGCCAAGCAGGGCGCAACCTTCGGCTACACCCGCGTCCGGGGTTTGCATCCTCTGCTGGCAACTCGAGCCGAGACCGGCGAGGTGCTGCACGTGCGGATGCGCAAAGGTTCCGCCAACACAGGGCGGGGCGCAGAGCGCTTTGTGAACGAGCTCGTGGCTCGAGTCCGTCGAGCCGGGGCCGCCGGGCAACTCACGTTGCGGGCCGACTCGGGGTTCTGGTCCCGCAAGACCATCAACGCCTGCAAACGCCTGGGTGTGCTCGTGTCGATCACCGTTTCCCAACACGACGTGATCCGCAAAGCGATCGCCGCCATCGACGACGACGCCTGGATCGACATCGAATACACCGACGGCGGCGTCGCCCAGGTCGCCGAGACCAAGTGGAAAGACCTGCGGCTCGTGGTCCGCCGGACCCGTCTCGTCGGGCGCCAAGCGACCCTGTGGCCCGACTGGCGTCACCACGCGTTCGTCACCAATCGCATCGGTGACGCCGTCGCTCTCGACGTCGACCACCGCCAACACGCGGTGGTCGAGCTCGCCATCCGTGATTTGAAGGAAGGTGCCGGACTCAACCACGTGCCGTCGGGGATGTTCAACGCCAACGCCGCCTGGCTCGTCCTCGCCGCTCTCGCCCACAACCTGTTGCGATGGGTCGCCCGCCTCGGCCTCGACCACCAGGGCCCGATCGTCGCCAAGACCATCCGCCGCCGACTCATCACCATCCCAGGTCGCGTCACTCGATCGGCGCGCCGAGACCTGTTGCACCTGCCGCGTCGATGGCCATGGCGAGAGCAGTTCATGAACGCCGTGGTCCAGCTCCGCAACCTGCCGCTCGTCTGCTGAACAACAGCAGTGGACGACGCCCGCGATTCCCCGCCTGCGTCAGGAACTCAACCGATCAAGACCGCCGGCTTCGACGCGTCCCGCACCCCGTCGTCGAGCCATGGGGCCAGCGCAACAGCATCAACCGCTCTGAAGCCCTGCCGCCGAGGTCACAACGGTGGATCGAGGCTTAGGTCGCCTCCGGATTCCGCGGTCGCGCCGGCCACGGAACGTAGGGTGACGCGGTGGCGTTTCCCCCCAAGCTGCTGAACGACCGCGAGGAGGTCGTGCTCGACCTGCACCCGCACTGGTGGTTCTTCATCGGACCGGTGCTCGCGCTCGTCCTGACGGTGGCGGCGGTCGTGGCCGTATCGGTGTTGAACCTGCCGGACGCCCTGTGGTTCGTGGTCCTGGGTCTCCTGGCGATCAATGCCCTCTGGTTACTGGCCCGGCTCGCCAAGTGGGCTACGACCAACTTCGTCGTCACGACCGATCGCCTCATCTATCGCTCTGGGGTGTTGGCCAAGAAGGGCATCGAGATCCCGCTCGAACGCGTGAACAACATCCATTTCAACCAGAGCATCTTCGAGCGGATGCTGCGCAGCGGCGACCTCATGATCGAGTCCGGGGGCGAGCGCGGCCAGCAGATGTTCTCGGACATCGGTCGGCCCGCTCGCGTGCAGAACGAGATCTACCGCACGATGGAGGCGGCGCAGGCCCGTGATGCCGATCGCATGGCGGGTCGAAGGGAGCTCTCGATCCCTGAGCAGATCGAAAAGCTCGACGAGCTGCGTTCGCGCGGCGTCCTCTCTCAAGCCGAGTTCGACGCCAAGAAGGCCCAGCTCCTCGACCGCATGTGAGGGTCGTCAGCCTCATGCCGTCGGTGACCGAGACGCTGCGGGCGTGGGGCCTCGACCCCGTTGCCTGCACCCGGTTCTGCGAGCAACCCGATCTCGTCCACGTCGGCGGCACCAAAGACCCAGACCTCGCCGCCATCGTGGACCTGCGTCCCGACCTCGTCGTCGTCGACGAGGAGGAGAACCGGCGAGAGGATGCCGACGCGTTGACGGCGGCCGGCGTCGAGCTCTTCGTCTCTTCCGTTCGCTCGGTGGACGATGTCGCGCCCACCCTGGCTCGCCTTGCCGAAGTCGTCGGATGGTCCGCGCCGGAGGTGGCGGACGACGCGACCGGCGTGGTCGAAACCGTCGCACCGCCGCACGCGACGGTGTTCGTGCCCATCTGGCGACGGCCCTGGATGACGATCAGCGGCGGCACCTACGGCTCGTCGCTGCTGCGGTCGATCGGTCTGGACAACGTCTACGCGGCCGCGGCCGAGCGGTATCCGACGGTCGAGCTGGCCGATGTCATCGCTCGGCGCCCCGAACGGGTTCTGGCGCCATCGGAGCCCTATCCGTTCAGCGAACGCCACCGCACCGAGCTCGAGTCGGTGGCGCCGACCACCTTCCTCGATGGGCGAGATCTGTTCTGGTGGGGCGTCCGCACCTCGCCGGCCATCGCCCGACTCCGCGCCACCCTCGTTCTTCACAGAACGTTGGCGGGGCCTCGTTCGAGAAAGGGTGCGACGTCGGCCGGGCCCTCGCCGGGCTGAAAGGCCCACATGGCCCACGTGGCGCCGCGCTCGGCCATGGCGGGGACGTCGACGCCGGGGTGGGCGACGATGGCCACGTCGAAGCCGTCGAGCGAACCCCGCTCGGCGGCGACGACATCGAGCATCCGGGCGAGTCCGTCGGGGTCGACTTCGATCGGGAAGAGGCCGTCGAATCGGGCGGCCCGACGCACCGGTCGGCGGGCCTCACCCCGCGCCGCCAACCAGAGCGGGATGCGCGGGCGCTGCAGGGGGCGGGGGAGGAGCCGGACGCCCTCGGCCACGAAATGGACGCCCCGATGGTGGACGTCTTCGCCGGACCACAGCTGCACCAGGAGGTCGGCGCCCTCGTCGAGGATGTCCCCGCGAGTTCGGGCGTCGACGACCTCGCCGAACTTCGAGAGCTCGCCACTGGTGTCGACACCGAGCCCGAGCCCCACGGTGAGCCTCCCGCCCGACAGGTGGTCGACGGTCACGGCCTCGCGAGCCAGCTTCTGTGGCCGGCGTCGCACCACGGGCGTGACCATCGGTCCGAGACGGATCGTGGTGGTGGCAGTAGCCATCGCCGCCAACATCACCCAGACGTCGGCGATCTCCTGGGGCTCGTGCGCAGGCCGCAGGATGTGGTCCCACAGAAAGATCCCGTCCCAGCCGGTCGACTCGGCGGTGACGGCGAGATCGAGCATCACCTTCGGATCGGCCAGTGGCCCGAACGGCGGAAGGAAGACGGCGTGACGCATCACTCAGCGATGTCGGAGTCGCCGTCTTCGAGCACTTCGACCGATGCGCCCGCCGACGCCCGCACCTTCCACGCGGGGAGGTCGAGTTCGGTGCCGGCATCGACCAGGACGACGACGCAGCCTCCGAATCCCGCTCCGGTGAGTCGGGCGCCGAGAACCCCCGGCTGTACGACGAGGTGGTCGACCAACTCGTCGAGGATGCGGGTCGACACCTCGAAGTCGTCGCGCAGGCTGACGTGACTCTCGACCATCAACCGACCGGCCTCGGCGAGGTCGTCGGCGGCGAGCGCAGCCGCGAAGTCGCGCACCCGGCCGTTCTCCGAAACGACGTGACGGGCGCGATGGCGGAGGTCGTCGGTGGCGATGGAGGCGACATCGTCGAGGGTGGCCGTTCGCAGCGGCCCGATGAGGGCTTCGGCTTCTTCGCATTGGGCGCGACGGACGCCATAGAAGCTCGTCGTCAGTTGCCGCCGGGTGCCGGAGTCGACGACCAGGATGTCGACCTCGGAGGGAATCGGCACCGGCGTGATGTCGAGTGTCGAACAGTCGATGAGCAGCGCGTGGCCGTCGATGCCAGCGGCGGAAGCCAGCTGGTCCATGACCCCACAGGGCACGCCGGATGCCATCTGCTCGGCTCGTTGGCACAGCAGGGCGAGGTCTCGGACGCTGCCCCGGAATCCCAGCGCCAGGGCGACGGCGACCTCGAGGGCGGCACTCGACGAAAGGCCGGCGCCGATGGGCAGCTCGGAACGAACGAAGCCGCGGCCACCTTCCTCGGGGCGCAGCGCCTGGATCACGCCGGCGACGTAGCGGGCCCATGGCGGTTGGATGGTCGAGGGCTCGCGAGGATCGTCGAAGAAGACGACCGCCGGCTCGTCGTCGTCGTTGGACACCAGTTCGAGCCACGGGGGACCCAGCTCGAGCTCGACGACGGTGTCGCGGTCGATGGCCATGGGGAACACGAGCCCGCCGGTGTGATCGGTGTGGTCGCCGATCAGGTTCACCCGTCCGGGGGCGCGGGCGATCACCTTGGTCATGAGCCGGCTCCTTGTCGTGTACCTGCGGCCCGCAGTTGGTCGGCCGCCACCTCGGGCAAGACCGGGTTGAAGAAGACCCCGCTGCCAAGCTCGCCGGCGGCGACGAAACGAGCGACACCGGGCGATCGCAGCAGGGGGGCGACGTGCACGTGGACGTGGGCCATCGGCCACTCGCCGCCGTCCGTCGGACGTTGGTGCACCCAAAGCATGTACGGCATGGGAGCGTCGAAGAGGAGATCGAGCTTCTGCAGTGCTTCGACGAGAACGACTGCGAGATCACGGTGCGCTGCAGACGCGTCGGCGAGGTCGGGGACGTGCTCGCGGGGTGCGATCAGCAGCTCGTAGGGCCAGGACGCAGCTTCAGGGACCGCGGCCCGCCAGGTGGGCGAGTCGACGATCGTCCGC
>JBKJLU010000056.1:0-3139 GCA_046596815.1 Acidimicrobiales bacterium
ACGGCTGCGGATAGATACGATCATCGTCACTTTCAGCAGCCGCACATCCTGCGCTGGCGGACGTCGTGATGCAGCCTCAGCTCGACCTCGGGAAGCAGAAGAGGCCCCCCGGAGAGGGCCTCTGACCTCCACTTCATTGGAGCGGACGACCAGATTCGAACTGGCGACCCTCACCTTGGCAAGGTGATGCTCTACCAACTGAGCCACGTCCGCAAGGAAGCAGCGCACAGCATAGCCCTCGTTCCGCCGCCAGTTTCATGAGCGGTTCCGGTCGCCAGAACCGCTCGCGAAGGCTGGATCAGCAGCCAGAAGCGCTCAACGAACTCGGCGTCGATCTCCGATTGCGAGCAACCGGCCGCGGCAGGGTCAACCCTTGGCTTCCTCGGCCGCCTTCAGCAGATCGTCGAGGGAGCGCTGGAGGCCGGCGGCGATCGACCAGACCTCGGGCACCGTCTCCCGACAAGCCACGAGCCCGAAGCACATGCTTCCCATGTAGCTCATGACGGTCATGTTCAGCCCGCCGCCATCCATGATCGGACCCATCGGGTACATGGCCAGCATCCGCGATCCGGCCGAGTAGAGAGGGAAGTCGGGTCCCGGGACGTTCGAGATGGTGACGTTGAACAGTGGACGGTGGCGGTCGGCCAACTTCATGTTGGCGTAGAGCCGAGCGGCGCGAGCGGCCACGGCGGGGGCGGCGAACTCGGCCCAGTTCATCAGCGTCTCCGCGCCGATGGCCTTCTCCTGGTCCTTGGCGTGGGCGGTGCCGGCACTGATGGTGTGCAACCGCTCGACCGGATCGTCGATGTCGGTAGCCAGCGACACGAGCATCTGCGACACCTGGTTGCCCATCGCCCCCTTGAGGTCTTCGGTGCGAACCGAAATCGGCACCATGGCCACGAGCGGCGCATCCGGGGTCTCGCCCCGGTCGTCGAGATAGCCCCGAAGCGCGCCGGCGCACAGCGCCAACACGACGTCGTTCACGGTGCCGCCGAGCCCGTTCTTCACCGACTTCACGTCGGCCAGCGGAAGCTGGGCGAAGGCGAACTTGCGGTGGGGCGTGATGGCCCCGTTGATCGACGTGCGAGGAGCGGCGAACGGCGCCGGCGGAGGCGTGATGTTCGGTTGACGGTTGCGACGACGAAGCGTGACCGCCGCCTCGATGGTGCGGCGGGCCGCCTTCAATCCGAGCAACGGCTGACGGGACAGCGAGTTCAACGCCCACCCGACGAGCTCGACGTCCGTGGGCACGCGGTCGGGCTTCCACTCGGTATCCGGTTCGGTCTCGATCGGTTCGGGCTGGAAGTCGAGGAGGTTCACGGTCAGCTCGTTGCCCGACACCCCGTCGATGGCGGCGTGGTGGGTCTTGGTGACCGAGGCGATCATGCCATCCTTCAATCCTTCCACTACGTACATCTCCCACAGCGGGCGCGAACGGTCGAGCGGGCGGCTCATGACGTCGGCCGCGAATTCCGCCAGCTCCTCTTCACCCCCCGGCGACGGCAGGGCGGCGCGGCGAACGTGGTAGTCGATGTCGAAGTCGGGATCTTCGATCCACATCGGATGGTGCAGCTGCATGGGGATCTCGACCAGGCGGCGCCGGAACGGCGGCAGGAGGTGCAACCGAGAGGCCACCAACTCCTTCACCTTGTCGAAGCTGTAGCCCCCCGGCACGGTCGAGGGGTCGAAGACCGCGGTCGATGCCACGTGCATGTGGTTGTTGGGTGTCTCGAGATAGAGGAAGGTCGCGTCGAGTCCTGAAAGCCGTTGCATCCGGACATTGTCCCCCATCGAGAGGCCTGCGTCACTTGAGCAATCGCGAGAGGCGGCGGTCGGCCAGGGGCTTTCCTCCGGTTTGGCAGGTTGCGCAGTACTGCAGCGATTTCGTGGCGAACGACACTTCGCGCACGAGGTCGCTGCAGACGGGGCAGGCCTCGCCCGTGCGTCCGTGCACCCGCATCCCCGAGCGCTTCTCCGTCTTGAGTCCGGCCGCTGGCAGGCCGGCCGAGCGCACGACGGCGTCGCGCAACACGGCCACCAGGGCCGCATGGAGGCGCTCGATTTCCTCCGGCGTGAGCTTGTTGGCTGGTTTGAAGGGAGAGAGGAGGGCCGCGTGGAGGGCATCGTCGGAATAGGCGTTGCCCACGCCGGCGATGACCCGCTGGTCGGTGAGCACCCCCTTGATCTGGCTCCCCGTGGATGCCAATGCCTCGGCCATCACCTCGACGGTGAACGACGCGGCAAGGGGATCGGGGCCGAGGGTCGCCACGTGCTCGATGTCGGCGGGAGCATTCACCACGTAGGCCGCCAACCGCTTCTCCGTCGCCGCCTCGGTGGCGTCGAACCCGCTGCCATCGACGAACCGGATGCGGAGCGCGAGTGGTCCTTTGGGATTCAGCCTCGCCGGACCCAACGGATACGAGTCGCGCCACTTCAGCCATCCGGATCGGGCGAGATGCAACACGAGCCACGGACCGTCGGTGCGCACGAGGAGGAACTTGCCGCGCCGGCTGACGTCGAGCAACGTGCGCCCCCCCAGCGCGTCGACGGGAGGGTCGTAGGTCTTGAGGGCCGACAGCGAGGCCACCTCGACGCGTTTGATCTCACGACCCGATGCCACCTCGGTCAGGTAGCGCGCCAGCGCTTCGACCTCGGGCAACTCGGGCACTGCGCTACCTCCCCGTGTGGCCGAAGCCGCCGAGTCCGCGCTCGCTGGCCTCGAGTTCGTCGACGACTCGGAACTCCGCCTGCTCGACCCGTTGGATCACCAGTTGGGCGATGCGGTCACCGCGGGCCACCACGTAGTCCATCGACGGATCGAGGTTGACGAGCAGCACCTTGATCTCGTCGCGATACCCCGCATCGATCAGTCCGGGAGCATTCAGAACGGTGACGCCGTGGCGCAGGGCCAGCCCGCTGCGGGGGTGCACGAAGCCCGCGTATCCGGACGGGAGTGCGAGCGCGACGCCGGTCGCCACGACGGCGCGTCCACCGCCATGGGCGAGCACCGCGCCCTCGCGCGCCACGAGATCGGCACCGGCGTCACCGGCTTTTGCATAGGAAGGCAGAGGCAGTTCGGGGTCGAGAACGACCACGGAGACGTCGAGCACCCGAGTGAGCCTAGGAAATTCACTTGCAC
>JBKJLU010000243.1:0-3381 GCA_046596815.1 Acidimicrobiales bacterium
CCTTGGCCACCAACCAGTAGCCCTTGCCGGACGGCGTCGGGGCCATGGCGAACACGGGCTGGTTCAGCCGGATGTCACCGGTCGAACCCAGGAAGGGCGCATCGCCGAAGGTGAAGATGCCGCCGTCGGTGGCCACCATCCAGTAGCCCTGCCCGCTCGAGGTCGGGGCCATGGCCACCACCGGCTGGTTCAGGCGGAGGTCGCCGGTCGAACCGAAGAAGGGGGCGTCGCCGTAGGTGAAGATCCCACCGTCGCCCGCCACCAACCAGTACCCCTCACGACGGGCCGTCGCCTCCATGCCGACCACCGGCTTGTTGAGCGGCTGGCCGCCCCTCGATCCGTAGAAGGGAACGTCGAAGCTGAAGACGCCGCCGTCCTCACCCAGGATCCAGTAGCCACCCGGACCCTCGGTGATGTCCCTTGCTGGCGTACGAACGCCGATGCCCGGCAGCGAACCGTGGAAGGCGGCGCCGCCGAAGGAGAACACCCCGCCATCCCGGGTGACGACGTGATACGGAAAGGACGCCACGTTGACCGGAGTGAACCAGTCGGACTTGAGGTTGAAGGCCCGGCGGAAGTCGTCGCCCGTCAGGTCGACCGTGCCGCCGCTGAAGACGAGGCGCATGCGCTTCACCCGTCCGCCCTCGGCTCCCAGACCGTTGCGCTCGAGGATGCTGACGTCCTGGAGGGTGCCCTTGGCGTATCTGGCCTCGATGACGTCGACGGCAATGCGCGACGTCCAGTTGTGATTGGGGTTCGTGGCCGTGTCGTCGCCGGCGTCGGTGACGACGGGAAACACGCCGCCGGCGGTGATGCCTCCGGTCGACGACGAGAACTCGGTGCGGGCGACGGCCCCGTTCAGCATCCGCACCTCGCCCGGGGTGTCGGCGATGGCGCGATCGGTGCGGAAATCCTCGAGGATCTTGAAGGGTCCGGCCCCGACGATCTCCGCCTTGCCTGAATACACCTGGCAGGCGATGGTGTCACAGGTCTTGGCCGGCCCGGCCCGATCCTCGGCCTGGGCATACGACCGGGCCGCCACCGCTTGGGCCCGAAGCGCATGGATGCCGCTGCCACTCCCGAGATCCGCCCACGAGGCCGGTGACTCGCGCGGCACGACGCCTCGGAGGTAGGCCTCCATGTCGGCCCGATTCAAGGTCTGGGCACCGCTGAAGTCGTGGGCCTCAATCGAACCGCGGTACCACCGGAAGGCCCCGGGCTCGCAGACTTGGATCATGTCGGTGTGGCTGTCGGACGGAGTGGTCGGAACCACGCTCACCGGTCCGGGGCGGGGCACGCCCACATTGGTCCAGGGGCCGCCGCAGTTGTCCGGGGCCGACTGCACCTGGAACGAGTTCGCCCCGACCAGGATGATCTGCAGGGCCCGGTAGGTGCCGGGTAGGCCGGAGATCGACATCTGGCCCTTCTCCTGCTGGATCAGCGTCGGGCGTCCCTCCATGCGGGTGAGGCGAACGGGCACCGACGGGTTCCCGATGTTCCCCTCGGTGGTGTTGCTGTAATAGGTGGCGAGGATGCGCTTGTAATCGAAGCCCTCGTCGATGGCGTAGCCGAGGGAGCCGAATTGGCCGAGGCCGCGTCCGTGGCCGAACCCGTGCCCGACGAGATCGACGACCGGGTTCTGGTAGGCGCCGGCCGGTGGGGCCTTCGCCACCTGGGCGCCGATCCCGCCGACGAGGCCGGCAGCCAGGCTCGCAGCGAGGGCGAGAGAGAGGAAGCGACGGGGCGAAGCGGAGGTCACAGCCGAGCGAGGTTACCGGCGGTCGAAGCCCGCTCCTGGTCAGCGCCGTTCACCTTCGCCGACCGGCCGCGCGTCGGGTCAGGGGCGGGCGCGGGGCACGGCGGCCAGGTCGACGGCCCGCATCTTGATGCCGAGGGAGGGGACGTCGCCGTGGCGAGCGGCATCACCAAAGGCGAAGACACTGCCCTCGTCGCCGACCACCCAGTACCCGTTGCCGGTCGCTGTCGGCGCCATCTGCACACCCTTGGGCCAGGCGCAGAGTCCGATGCCTGGCACCGATCCGAGGAAGGGAACGCCGAAGCTGAACACGCCGCCGTCCTGGGCGAGCACCCAGTAGCCGGACTTGGCCCCCGGGGCCATGGCCACGACCTTCGTGGCGACACCCTCGCCTGGCACCGAGCCGGCGTAGACGGCGTCGCCGAAGCTGAAGACGCCGCCGTCGGCCCCGAGCACCCAGTAGCCCTTCCCCGTGGGCGTCGGCACGAGGCGGAGGGCTTTGGCCGAGTCGATGCCGAGACCGGGGACCGAACCGAAGTACTGGGCGTCGCCGAAGGTGAAGACGCCGCCGTCCTCGCCCAGGATCCAATAGCCCTTGCCGGAGGCCGTCCGCTGCAGGTCGAGGGCGCGAACCTTGGCCGAGAGGCGCAGTCCCGGAACCGAACCGACGAACTCGGCGTCACCGAAGGTGAAGATGCCGCCATCGGCTCCGAGGACGAAGTACCCGAGGCCGGTCTTCGTGGTCGTCAGCCGCAGGGCCGTCACCTTGGCGCCGAGGCCGAGCCCGGGCACCGATCCGAGGTACGGAGCCTCGCCGAAGGTGAAGATGCCGCCGTCGCCGCCGAGGACGTAGTAGCCGGCGCCGGACGCCGCGCTCGGCTTCGACTTCGGGTTCACGCCGTACGAGCAGCGGGTGCCGGCGGCCAGACCCTTGGCCAGGCGCAGGCTCGTCCACGGATTGATCGCCGAGCCGTCGGGATTGCGCATCTCGAAGTGGAGGTGGGGCGAGGTGCCCTCGGCGTTCCCGCTGTCGCCCAGGTAGGCCACGTGCTGGCCCGCCTTCACCTTCGTGCCGGCTACGACGCCGGGAGCGAACACCCCGTCGATCGGGTTGAGCCCGTCATCGGTGCCCGGGGTGTCGTTGTTGAGGTGAATGTAGCGGTACTGCCAGCCGTCGGCGTCCTTGATGGTGAGCATGTTGCCGGACAGGCCGGAGGCGTCGAGCTTGGCCGTGGTGACCGTTCCGTCGGTGACCGCCACCAGCTTCTGCATCTTGGCTCCCATGAGATCGTTGCCCTCGTGGGTGCGACCGCCCGAGCGAGGGTCGCCGAAGTCGTCGCTGAACTGCACGACTCCATCCACGGGGAACCGGATCTCACGAAATTCCGGATCGTCGAGGGCGCCCGCCGAGGGCATACCGCCCGCAACGGCGAGAAGGAGGAGGAGGGTTGCGAAACGCCGCATCTGGTCGTTTCGGCTCGTGAGGGTCGTCAACTGAGCGGTTTTCGATGGGGGCCACCGGGCGGGCGGTAGCGTCCGGCGATGATCGTTGCCCTCGCCGGCGGCGTCGGAGCGGCCCGGATGTTGCGGGGGATCCTCGCCGTCGCCGACCCCTCGGACGTCAC
>JBKJLU010000333.1:0-3805 GCA_046596815.1 Acidimicrobiales bacterium
CGACGCCCTCGTCGATGCTCTGGCCGAACTCGGCTTCGATCCGGCGACGGCGGCCGAGGGCCGGGTCACCTCCATCGCCTTCACCAACTGCCCCTTCCGCGAGCTGGCCGAGCAGTACCCCGACCTGGTGTGCAACCTTCACCGCGGCTTGATCGAGGGCTTCGTGGATGAGCTCGGTGGCGCCGACGTCACGGCGTTCGCCACCTTGGCCGACCGCGACCCCTGCCACGTCGACCTCGCCGTTCTTTAGGTCTCGCTCTGCGGCGCGGCCCTCCGGGCAGGGGCCTTGCCACTCGACTGGCGGCTGCTCGCTGGCGCCCCCTACGCCGCCGTCATTGGCGTCGGGATGTCGTTACGGGATCGATCCGAGTTGGTCTTCGATGACCTCGCGCTCTTCGGGGTCGTCGATGGCCTCGAGGGCAGTCTCGGCGAGCACCTGGAAGCGGGCCCGTTCCTCGGTGTCGCCGCTGCAGGCGAAGGCTCGGGTCATCCCCTCGTAGGCCGAGGCCCGAAGCCATCCGTCCGCCTCGATCTCTTCCACCCGTTGCAGGGCGCGAAAGCTGAAGCGCACGGCCAGCTCCGCCAGCCCGAGGTGGGCGGCGACGTGGCCGATGAACCAGTCGCCCACGGCCAACTGCTCGGCCTCGCCGCCGGCCGCACCCCAGTGGTGGCGCGACGCAAACGCCAGCGCCAGCAGTTCGTCCTCTTCGTCCCGGGTGCGTTCCGGGGAATCCAGGAGGTCCCACGCGGTGTTGTACGTCTCGACGGCCAGTTCCCGGTTCGCATCTTCGTCCAGTTCCGACATCGCGGGGACGGTAGTACCCTGGCCGCTACGACGTTCTGCCGAGGAGGCCTTTCGCGTGAGCATCACCGAAACCACTGACACCATCAGCCTGTCCGATGCGGCCATCGCCAAGGTCGCGGATCTGATCGCCCAGGAAGGACAGGACGATCTCGCGCTGCGCGTCGCCGTCCGTCCTGGCGGATGCTCGGGCTTCAGCTACGAGATGTTCTTCGATTCCGAGGTCGCCAGCGACGACGTGCAGCTGACGTTCGGCGAGGCCACCAAGGTCAAGGTGCTCGTCGACCCGGCCAGCTCGAAGCTGCTCTCGGGCGCCACCCTCGACTTCAAGGATGGGTTGCAGGGCGCCGGCTTCGCCATCAACAACCCCAATGCCCAGCGCACCTGCGGCTGCGGCCAATCCTTCTCCTAAGCCTCCCGTCACGACCCGGATTGCTTCGGCGACTCCGGGTCGTGTCGCGTCTGCGCCCGGTAGCGTGGCGCGCCCTGTGACCGACTCGGGCCGTCCCCCCAACCCCCGTGACCGGTTCATCACCGTCTACGGCCGCAAGCCGGTGCTCGAGGCGCTGCTCGACGACCGGGTGACGGTCGACAAGGTGCTGCTGGCCGAGAACGCCGGCGGAGCGCAGGTGACCCAGCTCCTCCGGGAAGCGCAACGCCGCAACGTCGAGGTGCTGCGGGTCTCGCCGGCGCGCGTCACCAAGGTCAGTCGCAACGGCCGCCAGGATCAGGGTGTCGTCGCCGACATCGTCGCACTCGGATTGCGCCGGCTCTCGGCCGACACGATCGCCGAACTCGACGGACCCGTGCTCGTGCTCGACGGCGTCACCAATCCGCAGAACGTCGGGATGATCCTGCGCACGGCCGTCGCCGGCGGGCTGGCCGGCGTCGTTCTTCCCCGACATGGGGTGCCCGACCTCAATCCGCTCATCGTGAAGGCGTCGGCCGGGGTCGCCCTCGACGCTCCCGTGCTGCGGGCCGACGACGCCGCGTCGGCGGTCGCGCTGCTCAAAGACGGGGGCTTCACCATCTTCGGATTGGCCTTCGCCGGCGCCCGTTCGCTCTGGGACCCCGCGCCCTTCCCGCCCCGCAGCGCCTTCGTGCTCGGCAGTGAGACCGGTGGCATCCAGGTCGACGTCGACGAGACCCTGTCGATCCCCATGGCCGGATCGGTTGACTCCCTCAACGTGGCCGTGGCCGCCGGCGTGCTCTGTTTCGAGCTCGTCCGCCGATCCCTCACCTGATCCGGTGCAGTTCACGCTCAACGGATCGCAGGTCGAGATCGACGACGACGGGGCCACGTTGCTCGACCTCCTGCGGGAGCGCTTCGGCATTCGCTCGGTCAAGGACGGCTGCGCGCCACAGGGCCAGTGCGGATGTTGCACCGTCCTCGTCGACGGTTCGCCCCGCGTCGCTTGCGTGACGCCGGCCCGCCGGGTCGCCGGCCGCGCCGTGACCACCCTCGAAGGACTCGACTCGGCCGTTCGGCAGCCGTGGGTAGATGCGATCACCGCCACCGGCGGGAGCCAGTGCGGGTTCTGCACTCCCGGCATCCTCGTCCGCCTGTCCGCTCTGGCCGAGCCCGATCGCACTCCCGAGAAGGTGGAGACCGCCCTCCTCGCCCACCTCTGCCGCTGCACCGGCTGGCAGACCATCGTGGAAGCCGCCCGCACGCTCCAACCGGCGGCTTTTGGAGGGCCAGACGATACGAATCGTGTGCTCTCACCCTCCAAAACCCGGCAGGGGGGGGCGGGGGCGGAGCGGAGGGCGGCGCTGGAGGGCGGGTCGGCCCAGCGGACCGGGCCGGACATCGCCCAGGGCGCCGGCGGGTTCGCCGACGACACCGCCCCGACCGACGCACTGGTGGCCATGCTCGACCACGCCGGAGAGTGGGTGGTCGGGGAGACCCACGCCGAGGCCCGCCGCCTGGCCGCCAAGGTGCAGGGCCGGCGCACGACCTTGGCCCCCACCCATCCCCTCGACGTCCCGGAAGGCGAGTGGGCGGTCACGTTGCGCACGGCGTGGATCGAGCCCGCCTACCTCGAGCCCGACGCCAGCTGGTGCGCGCCCGGTGGGGAACCGGCCACGCCGCTGGCCAATGGCGGGGCCTTTGGCGCCAAGGCGGCATCGATGGCGCCGGCGGCGGCGCGGCGGCTGGCCGACGAGCACGGTCGGCCGGTGCGGGTCGTGTTGTCGCGCGAGGACACGGTGCGCCTCGGCCCGAAGCGCCCGCCGATCGCCGCCGGACTCCGCGCCGATGGCACCGGCGTCATCCGGGTCGCACGCACCCCCGGTATCGCCGCCGCCATCCACGCCGCCAACCCTGATCTGGTCGTCGAGGAAGTCGACGTGTCCGGCCCACCGACCAGCGCGGCTCTCCGCGCCGCCGGTTGGGCCGAGGCCGCCATCCTCACGGCGGCAGCACGGGGCGAGCACGACATCCTCGCTCCCAACGGATCGAGGGCGGCCGCCGTCATCGGTGTCGACGGTTCCGTCACGGTGCGGGTCGGGGCCGGTGATCCTCTCGACGAGGTCGTCCTGCGCTCCTACACCATCGGTGCCGCCCACATGGCCCTCGGATGGGTCACGTCTGAGGGCCTCGCCGTCGACGATGCCGGCCAGGTGCTCGACCTGACCATCCGCTCGTTCGGCATCCTTCGGGCCCGCGACATGCCGCACATCACCATCGAGATCGATGCCGACGACGACCGTGAACCGAGGAACGGATCGGATGCCGTCTTCGCCGCCGTTGCGTTGGCGGCATGGCAACACCGTGGGTTGGTGCCCGAGTGGCCCACCGAGAGAGGATCGTTCACATGACCGACGCCCCCACGCCCGCCAAGCTCTACTCGCCGATCGTGCGCGCCGGCGACTGGCTGATCACCGCCGGTCAGCTCGGCGTCGTCGACGGTGAGTTGGCGGACGGGATCGAAGCGCAGACGGCGCAGTGCATGGCCAACCTCCGCACCCTGCTCGAGGGCGAGGGGTCGAGCATGGACGCCA
>JBKJLU010000361.1:0-6525 GCA_046596815.1 Acidimicrobiales bacterium
GTGGCGATCATCGGAGAGCAATCGCAGCGCGCCGCGGCCGCCGCGGCGCGCGACGCCTGGACCGAGGGCGGTGTCCTCGCCCGGCGAGACCTCGACCTGGCCGCCGTACTGGGGGAGTGGGACGCGGTCGTCGACCGCATGGACGACCGGACGGCGGGCATCGGCCTCGATCTGGTGATGCACCACGACGACATCGCCGAGACGCTCGACGCCGCCGACCCGTCGGCCTACGCGTTGAGCGAGGACGCTCTGGGCAGCTACTACCACGCGTTCCTCGTGCCCCGGCTGGCCACGACGGATGCGTGCGTCGACCTCGTGGCCACCGACACCGGTCGGCGCTGGACCAACAAGGGTGACAACCCCACCGTCGCCGGGTCGGCTTACGACCTGCTGCGGGCCGTCGGCGGGCGCCGTACTCGCGCGCAGGCCGACGCCTCGCTCGACTGGGGCAACACCCCCGAAGACACGCGCGCCCTGCTCGCCGTCTACGGCTGGCCTGATTGACGATCTGAGCCGACGCCTGTCCCGCGTGCTGGCGGACTGTGGGTCTCTGTGCACGAGTGGCCGGATGCGACGGCTGCTCGAGGAGGGAAGCAACCTCGCCCTGGGTCGCACTCGGCGTCCCGTTCGGGGCGGCGGTGCTCGGGGTCGTCGTCGTGCAGGGCGGTGGGGCGATCTTCGGCTGGACGGCCTGACCTACCCTTTGGCGATGACATCGGACGGCGCGCGGAACGCGCCGGTTGTGCGCCTCGTCGCCCTCTTTCTCACGATCGGCCTCGGCTCGCTGGCCCTCCTCAGTTTCTTCACCCTCTCGCAGTCCGACGATGCCGTGAGACAACAGGCGGAGCGACGGGCCCGGGCGACGTCCCAGGTCACGGCTGAACTCGTCGAGGAGGAGCTCGTCGGCATCTCGGCCCTCGTTGGCGCCTACGCCCAGCGCAAGGTGCTGGCCGATGCGATGGGTCGTCAGAACCAATCCGACATCCGCCGCCACATCGCCGAACTCGCGGCGGCACGTCCCGAGATCTCGGTCGCCTTCGCCGCCGCGCCCGACGGCATTCTCCTCGACATCGTGCCGGAGACGCCGTCCATTCTTGGCAAGAGCTTTGCGTTCCGGGACTGGTACCGGGGTGTCATCGAGACCGATGCCATCTACGTGTCGGAGGCCTACGAGTCCCAGGCGACGGGACGGCCGTTGGTCGTCGGCGTCGCGGCGCCCGTTCGAGGCGAGAGCGGAAAGGTCGTCGGCATGATCGTCGCCGGCTACGGCGTGGCCGACTTTCAGTCGTTCGTCGACAATTTCGCCGTAGCCCAGTCGATCGAGCTGACGGTGACCGATAAGCGGGGCAAGGTGCTGGCGCGACCAGGAGGCACGACCGGCCTCGTCGACGCCCGGGCCCAGTCCGGGTTGCGGCAGGCCCTCGACGGGCGCAGCTCGGTCGAGCGTACAGACGGTGCAGCCATCGGCTACGCCCCCGTGTCGAGGTTCGGCTGGGCGATCCGGGCCGAGGTGCCGTATGCCAGCGTCTTTGCCCCGTTGGCCGGGTTGCGCAGGAGCATCCTCACCATTTCTGCCGTCCTGGGTCTCGTCGTGTTGGGCGGAGCTGGCCTCATGGCCAAGGCGCTGCGAACGGCCACCGACGCCGATCGTCGACTCCGCTCGAACAACCTCGAGCTCGAGATCGCCCGGGACGAAGCTCTCGATGCGAACCAGCTGAAGTCGACGTTCTTGGCCAACATGAGCCACGAGATCCGGACGCCCATGAACGGCGTGATCGGGATGACCTCGTTGCTTCTCGATACCCAGCTCGACGGCCGCCAGTCCGACTACGTCGAGACGATCCGTTCGTCGAGTGATGCGCTGTTGACGATCATCAACGACATCCTCGACTTCTCCAAGATCGAGGCCGGACGCCTCGAGATCGAGATCATCGACTTCGAACTCGTGACCGTGCTCGAGGACGTCGCCGAGCTGTTGTCCGAGTCGGCCCGAGCCAAGGGACTCGAGTTGACGATCGACGTCGACAAGGACCTGCGGTCCTTCGTTCGAGGAGATCCGGGCCGCTTGCGCCAGGTGCTGACCAATCTCGTCAGCAACGCCGTCAAGTTCACCGAGACAGGGATCGTGGTGATGCGAGCCCGGGGCGAGGGTGACCGCGTGCGCTTCGCCGTGGTCGACACGGGCATCGGGATGCAGCCGGATCATCTCGCTCGCCTCTTCGAGCCCTTTCGCCAAGCCGATGCTTCGACGACGCGCCGCTTCGGCGGCACGGGCCTCGGCTTGACGATCTCGCGCCAACTCGTGGAGCTGATGGGTGGCGAGGTCGAGGTGCAGAGCCAGCCAGGCGAGGGCACCACGTTCTCGTTCACCCTCCCCATGCCCGAAGGCCACCGGCCGACGACTTCGGCCGGCCAATCGGGAGACCTGCGCCACGCCAAGGTGCTCGTGGTCGACGACAACGAGATCAATCGGCGTGTGCTGTCGGAGATGCTGGTTGCCTGGGCGGCCGACCCTGAGGCCATCGAGGCACCTCGGGATGCGCTCGAGCGTTTCGCCGAAGAGGCGCAAGCGGGTCGGCCGTTCAACCTGGTGATCGTCGACTACAACATGCCCGATCTGGATGGTCTCGAAGTCGCCCGACGTCTGCGTCAGACCGAAGCGGGCGCGACCGTCCCCATCGTGCTGCTCTCGAGTTCGGCCGGCGAGTCATCGGCCGATCTCGAGGCCGCTGGAATCACTTCGTCGTTGGCGAAGCCGGCGAAGCGGGCCGTTCTCTACGACACGTTGGCTCGGGCCCTGGGGGGCAGCCAGACCATCGGACGGCCGCCAAGGCCGGCACCGGCCCCCGTTGCGGCCGGGAGCCGAGCCCACATCCTCGTCGTCGAGGACAACGCCGTGAACCAGCGGATCTCGGTCTACATGCTCGAGAAACACGGCCATCGTGTCGACGTCGCCGGCGACGGCAGAGAAGCCCTCGATGCGTTGCGGCTTTCTGACTACGACCTGGTGCTCATGGACTGTCAGATGCCGGAGATGGACGGCTTCGAAGCGACGGAGCACCTGCGCGAACGCGAGCGTGAGCAGGGCAAGCGGCGTACACCGGTGGTCGCACTGACGGCGGCGGCGATGCGGGAGGACGTCGAGCAGTGCCTGGCCGCCGGAATGGACGACGTCCTCCTCAAGCCCGTGCGGGAGCACGACCTCGCCCTCGTCGTGGCCCGATGGGCCCTCTCCTCATTGACCGCCAACGGTGCCTCGAGCCCAGCGGCATTCGACGATGCCCCCTTGGGTTCTCTGGTCCGCCTCGACCCCGACGGGTCGAAGGGCATGTTGACCAAACTCACGGATCTCTTCGTGAAAGGGTGCGGCGAGCGCGTCGCGTCGTTGCGCGCTGGCGTCGAGGACGGTGATGCCGGCGCGGTTGCGGACTCCGCACACGCCCTCAGGGGCAGCTCCGTGCAGTTCGGGTTCGCCCGGGTCGCGCAGCTGTGCAGTGCGCTCGAGCAGCTCGACACCGACGACAGGGCCCAGGCGCGCGACTTGGTGGAGCAGCTTTCGGCGGCGGTCGACGCCGGCATCGACGCCCTGCCCAGCCGTATCGCCGGTCTCCAGCGCGCCCAGCACGTAGGCCGCCCCGCCGGGTCCTGATTCTCCGGTTGTCGGCTGGTGCGACAGGATGGGTTCTCCATGGGTCGTGTCGCCACTTCGCTCAGCATCGTGTTCCCGATGTGGAACGAGGAGTCGTCGATCCTCCTGGCTGTCGACGCCGCCAGAGAAGCGGTCGATGCACTCATCGCCGCCGGCGACATCGATGAGTACGAGATCGTCATCGTCGACGACGCCAGCACGGATGCCACCCCGATGATGGCCGACGCGCTCGCAGCCGACGACCCCCACGTGACCGTGATCCATCATCCGGCGAACAAGGGACTCGGAGGCAGCATCAAGACGGGGCTGGCGGGAGCAACCGGTGACCTCGTGCTCTACACCGATGCCGACCTTCCGTGCGATCTGCTCGAGAGCCTCACCCGGGCCGTGCGTCTCCTGCGCATCTACGGCGCCGACATCGTCAGCGCGTACCGCCACGACCGCACCGCCGAGGGACCGCGCCGAGCGGTGTACACGTTTGCGTACAACTCGCTGATTCGCGTCGGCTTCGGGCTGCGGGTGCGGGACGTGAACTTTGCCTTCAAGCTCGTCCGACGGCGGGTGCTCGACCAGGTCGCCGTGTCCAGCGAGGGGAGTTTCATCGACGCCGAGTTGTTGATCCGCGCCCATCGCGCCGGATTCCACATCATCCAGTTCGGTGTCGACTACTTCCCTCGCACCCGGGGCGTCAGCACCCTCAGCAGTGGGGCCACCATCGCAAAGATCGTGGCCGAGATGGCGCGACTCCGTCCCGAACTCGTCGCGATCGAACCGGCCAACCGCGAGCACCCCGAGCACGAGGCCGAGCCGCCGACCACGACCCATCGACTTCGCCGTCGCAGTTCCGCCCATGCAAGGCCGGGACCGGCGGGGCGAAAGCTCCTCATCGTCAACGCCGACGACTACGGACTGACCACGGCCGTCTCGGAGGGCATTCTTCGGGCCCACCGCGAGGGCATCGTCACCAGTACGTCGGTGCTCGCGCTGGCCTCCGGCTTTCGGGACTCGGCCGACTGGCTCGAGAGCTGCGCCATCGGCGTCGGGGTGCACCTCGCCGTCGTTGGTGAGGATCCGCCGATGTTGGCGGCAACCGAGATCCCGACGCTCGTCGATGGTCGAGGTCGTCTGGCCGACAACTACCGGTCGTTCCTCGCACGGGCGATCGCCGGACGGATCGATCCTGCCGACCTGGTGCGGGAGTTCCGAGCCCAGATCGAGGCGGTGCAGAGCCGGGGGCTGAAGGTCGACCACCTCGACACCCATCAGCACCTGCACCTGTGGCCGCTCGTCCGCAACGTGGTGCTCGATCTGGCCATCGTGGCCGGCATCGGCGCCGTGCGGGTGCCGCGCAGCACGACGGTCTTTCCTGGCGTCGGCGTGAACTTCCTCGCCCATCGATTGGCCGCACATGCGACCGCCCGAGGGATCGCGTTTCCCGGACAGGCTGCGGGCATCGACGAGGCCGGGCGGATGGACGCCGACGCCATCCGAGGCGCGCTGGCGCGCCTCGCCCGGACGTCGGTCGGTGCCGTGGAACTCTCGGCCCATCCCGGCGAAGCCGACGATCCCGATCGGTCGCGCTACGACTGGAACTACCAGTGGGGCAAGGAGTTGGCCGGTCTCACGTCCCCAGCAGTGCGGGCCGACGTCGAGCGCCACGGGTTCTCCCTCGGAACCTACGCCGATCTCGTGGCGTCACAACGGGGGCCCACGGCTTGACCACCCGCCAACGGGTGCTCGATCTCTACCGGACGCAGGGAGCTCGGACACGGTTGCACACCGCGATCCGGTGGACGACGTGTCCATTCGAGGCGGTGGCTGCCCACCTGCCGCCGGCGGGCCGCATCCTCGAGGTCGGCTGCGGCCATGGCCTCTTCTCCGTCCTGGCGGCGTCGCAGGCGCCCGGACGTGAGGTCGTCGGCACCGATGTCGACGGGAACAAGATCCGAGCGGCGTCGGCGGTCGCCGACGCCGCGAGAGCGTTGGAGGGACGCCTCCGATTCGCTCCGTCCCGGCCGGGTGAGGTGCCCGCAGGGCCGTGGAACGCCATCGCCGTCGTCGACGTCCTCTACCTCATCGACGCCGAAGGGGAGGAGCGTCTCGTCCGGAGCCTGGCTGGGGAACTTGCCGCCGGCGGCGTGCTGCTCGTCAAGGAGATGGCGCAGCGGCCGGCCTGGAAGTTCGCCATCGCCCGCCTCCAGGAGCGGGTCTCGGTCCAGCTACTCGGCATCACCGAGGGCGACGAGCTCACCTTCGTCGAGCCGAACGAGATCGGCCGGTGGATGACCGAAGCCGGTCTCGACGTCGAGTTCCACCGGGTCGATCGCGGTTACCTCCATCCTCATCACCTGATTCTCGGCCGCAAGGCACCCTGAGGGCCCACGCCCGAAGCTCAGCTGGCGGCGCGACTCGGGATGCGGGTGATGCGGTACTCGTCGAGAATGGCCAGGGCCGCGCCGGGCCTGGCGCGCTCGTCAGGAGACGGCTCGGCCTCGTCATCGGGTTCGCTCCAGACGACCGTCAAGCCCCCACGGCGCAGCGGCACCACCGTGACTTCATAGCGATCGAGTCGCGCGCGCAAATCCACGGGGCCGAGTATTCCAGAGGCCGCAGGGTGGATGGGTGATGGTCGTAGAGTCCGAGGGTGACCGCCGCTTCGAACGGAGAGGACCGCATCTGGACGGTTCCCAACGTCATCACCTTCGTGCGCCTCGCATGCCTGCCCGTCTTCGTCTGGCTGTTGTTCGCGCAGGACAACGAGTACGGGGCGGCGTGGCTTCTCGGCGTGCTCGGGGCCACCGACTGGGTCGACGGTTTTATTGCCCGCCGCTACAAGCAGGTCTCCACCCTCGGCAAGGTGCTCGACCCCGTCGCCG
>JBKJLU010000401.1:0-3101 GCA_046596815.1 Acidimicrobiales bacterium
ATCCCGGTGAAGGCGGTGCGGGCAAAGCGCAATTCCCCGTTCCATCCCCGGTCGGCCGTGTTCGACGACGTCGTCCGCTCGGGTCGCCTCGGGGAATTGCGCTTTGCCCGCACCGCCTTCACCGGGATTCTGAAGGACAAGAACAATCATCGATGGGCGCCGGAGATGGGCGGCGGCGCCATCCTCGACGTCGGCATCTACTGCCTTGCCCCGCTTCTCGCCGCCGCCGGACGCTCGCCCCTGGGGCTGGCGGCGTCGGCCACCATGACCCCGTCCGGTGTCGACAGCTCGTTCGCCGGGTGGCTCGACTTCGGCGGCGGACTCACCGCCTCGTTCGAGTGCTCGTTCGAGACGCCCGAGCGCCAGCAGATCGAGATCGTCGGCACCGACGCAGCTCTGACCATGGAACGGACCTTCACGCCGGGTCCGGACGACACCCGCCTCACGCTGTTGCATCGAAACGGCGAGACCGAACAGCTCGAGAGCGAGGGCGGCAACAGCTATCGCGGCATGGTCGACCACGTGGCCGCCGTGTTGCGGGGCGGCGCCTCGCCGAGGCGCACGCCCGCCGACGCCATCGAAGTGGCCACACTGATCGACCGGCTGCGCACCATCGCCGCCGCCGGGGTGGGCGCATGACCGAACCCGAGTCGCGGCGGCTGCCGGTGAACGACGGCCTCGAGGTGCGAGTGTTGCGGTGGACGCCCGCCGTCGCCGACGCCGAGCGGGTGACCGTGCCGTTCGTACTCGTGCACGGGTTGGCGTCGAACGCCCATCTCTGGGACGGCGTCGCCGACTCGCTCTCGGCCAGAGGGCACGCCGTCGTCGCCGTCGACCAACGCGGACACGGCCGCTCGGACAAGCCCGACGACGGCTACGACTTCAACACCGTGGTCGGGGACCTCGCCCTCGTCCTCGAGGCGCTCGACGGTCCTCCTCCCGTGGTCGCCGGCCAGTCGTGGGGCGGCAATGTCGTGCTCGAACTCGCGGCCCGTCGACCCGAACTCGTCCGGGGCATCGCCTGCGTCGACGGCGGCTGGATCGACCTCACCCGGTTCCCGTCGTGGGAGGACTGCGAACGCGCCATGGCCCCACCGCGCATCACCGGCATGGCGGCCGCCGAGATCGAGGCCATGCTGCGGGGCCGTCATCCCGACTGGCCCGAGTCGGGCATCCGAGGTGCCCTCGAGTGCTTCGAGGTCCGAGAAGACGGCACCATCTCACCGTGGCTCACCTTCGAGCGGCACCTGCTCATCTTGCGGGCGCTGTGGGAACAACGGGTGACCGAGATCTATCCGAACGTCGAGGTTCCCGTGCTGTTGTTGCCGTGTGACGATGGTTCCACCTGGAGCGAGAGAAAGCGCGAAGAGGTCGCCGTGGCCGAGACCTCCCTCAACCGATCTCGCACGCACTGGTTCGAAGCCGAGCACGACGTCCACGCGCAGTATCCGACCAGGGTGGCCGACGTGCTCACGTCGGCCATCGACGACGGATTCTTCGCATGAGCCTGCCCCGGCTGTTGACGCTCATGGGTTCGGGCGAGACCAGCCCGACCATGGTCAAGACCCACCGAGAGCTGTTCGCTCGCATCGGAACGGCCCCCGCCGTACTGCTCGACACGCCCTTCGGGTTCCAGGCCAACGCTCCTGACCTCACGGCGCGCGCGCAGTCGTACTTCCGCGACAGCGTCGGCCGCGACTTGGCACTGGCTTCGTACACGTCGAGTCGCGAAATCGGGACCGTGGCCTACGAAAACACACTGACCGCCATTCGCGACGCGGGCTACGTCTTCGCCGGTCCTGGCTCACCGACCTACGCCCTGAAGGAGTGGGCGCAGAGCACCATCCCTCAAGTGCTGCGGTCGAAGGTGGTCGATGGTGGGTGCGTCACTTTCGCCAGTGCCGCGGCATTGACCATGGGGATCCGCACCGTTCCCGTCTACGAGATCTACAAGGTCGGCGCGCCGGCGGAGTGGGCCGAGGGACTCGACCTGTTGCGCGAGACCGGCCTGTCGGCGGCGGTCATCCCTCACTACAACAACGCCGAGGGCGGCAACCACGACACCCGCTACTGCTATCTCGGTGAACCCCGGCTGGCCGTGATGGAACAGCAACTCCCCGACGGCGCCTTCGTGCTCGGCATCGATGAACACACCGGGCTCGTACTCGATCTCGGAGCGGAGACGGCGACGGTCGTTGGCATCGGTGTGGTCACCGTTCGGGCCGACGGACGCAGCGAAACCATCGCAACGGGTACCACGATGTCGATCGGCGAGATCGGCGAGATCGCGGCGCGACTGCGCAGCGGATCTGGCTCTTCCGTCGGGGGAGCCTCCTCGGGGGTGGCCGACGCACCGAAGCCTGTCGAGACCGCCGACGCCGCGTCCGGAAGTGCCGGGAGCCCGTTGCTCGATGGCATCGCAGCCCGAGAAGGCAAGTTCACGGCCGCCCTCGCCGCCAAGGATGTCCAGGCTGCTGCCCAAGCCCTCCTCGACCTGGAGGCCGACCTGCACGCATGGTCGGCCGACACCCTCCAATCCGACGAGCTCGACCAGGGCAGGGCGGCCGTGCGCTCGATGGTGGTGCGATTGGCGGCGCTCGCAGAAACGGGCGCGCAGGACCCGCGGGATGTGCTCGGGCCGTTCGTGGAGGCGCTGCTGGCGCTGCGCAAGCAGGCCAGAGCCGACAAGCGTTACGCCGACTCCGATGCCGTACGCGATCAGCTGGTGGCGCTCGGGGTCGAGGTCAGGGACGGGGCGAGCGGCACCGAGTGGTCCCTCGGCTGAGCCAATCCCTCCGGCTGGTACTGTCACCCTCGCCTTCAGCGCAGTTTCGGAAGGGTCCGAGCCCCCATCGTCTAGTGGCCTAGGACACCACCCTTTCAAGGTAGCAGCACGGGTTCGAATCCCGTTGGGGGTGCTAGCAACAACTCTCGGGCACCGTCGATCAGTTCCGCCTCTCAGCGACAACGGGGCGTGTCGCTGAGATGCGGAACCAGAAACAACAAACGACTCGGCCGGCAATGTCCGAAGCGAGCGTCATCCCGTTCTGGGAGCGTTGAACGACCGGATGGGTCGCTGAAGACACCCAGAAGGACCAACG
>JBKJLU010000109.1:0-13966 GCA_046596815.1 Acidimicrobiales bacterium
GCCCCAGTAGGTCTCGGGTTGGGGATGCACCAGCGGGTCGCCGTAGACCTCGCTCGTCGACGCCAGGAAGAACCGGGCGTTCTTGTCCTTGGCCAGCCCGAGGGCGTGCTGCGTGCCGCGACTGCCGACTTTGAGGATCTGGATCGGGATGCGTTCGAAATCCGCAGGCGAAGCGGGTGAGGCGAGGTGCATCACGACGTCGACTCCTCCGGAGACGTGGACGAAGTCGGACACGTCGGAGTGCTGGAACGTGAACTCCTTGCGGCCCATGAGATCGTCGATGTTGCGCATGGCCCCGGTGATCAAGTTGTCGATGGCGATGACCTCATCGCCCCGGTCGAGCAGCATGCGACAGAGGTGCGAACCGAGAAACCCCGCTCCCCCGGTGACGACGACGCGCTTTCCCGAGGCGGTCCCGGCCTGCCGGCCCGAGGCCGTCACGGCCGACCCAGTCCTTCGTAGGCGAAGCCCTTTCGGCGCACGGCTGCGGGGTCGATGAGGTTGCGGCAGTCGACCATGCGAGGCTCGATCATCAGCCCGGCAACCTTCTCGAAGTCGACCCACCGAAGTTCATCCCACTCGGTGAGCACCGTGAGCACGTCAGCACCTTCGCAGGCGGCGTAGGGGTCGTCGGCCCGCTCGACGCCCGCCGGGGTCTCCTTGGCCGCGGGGTCGTAGGCCTTGATCTTGGCGCCGCGCTTCTGCAGCCGTTCGATGACCTCGAGCGAGGGCGACCGACGGGTGTCGTCGGTGCGGGCCTTGAAGGTGAGACCCCACACGGCAATGGTCTTGCCTTCGACGGAGCCGCCGGCCATCTTCACGATCTTGAGGGCCATCCGCTCGAACTGCTCGTCGTTGACCTCGATGACACCCTTGAGCAGCGAGAAGTCGTAGCCGTTGTCCTCGGCGATGCGAACGAGCGCCCGCGAGTCTTTCGGGAAACAACTTCCGCCCCAGCCAGGTCCCGGCTTGAGGAATTCGAAGCCGATGCGGCGGTCGTAGCCCATGCCGACGACGACGTCGCGCACGTCGGCGCCGACGGCCTCGCACAGATTGGCCACCGCATTGACGAACGAGATCTTCGTGGCCAGGAACGCGTTCGATGCGTACTTGATCGTCTCGGCCGACGCGGGATCGGTGACGATGACGGGAGCCTTTATGTCGCTGAAGATTGAAGCGACGCGGATGGCGGCCGCTTGGTCTTCCGATCCGATGACGATGCGGTCTGGGTGCAGGCAGTCGTGGACGGCGGAGCCTTCGCGCAGGAACTCAGGGTTGGAGACGACGGCGACGTCGCCCCGACCGAGCGCCCGTTCGACGACCAGGGTCGAGCCCACCGGAACCGTCGACTTGTTGATGACCACCGATTCCGACGACAGCACGGGTCCGATGTTGCGGGCGGCCTCCTCGATGTAGCTGAGGTCGGCCGAACCGTCGTCTCCCTGGGGCGTCGGAACACACAGAAAAATGAACTCGGCATTGGCATCGCGCACGGCCGTTGCCTCACCGAGCACGAAGCGCAGCCGTCCGCCATCGACGCCGGCCCGCACGAGTTCTTCGAGGCCGTCCTCGAGGATCGGCATGATCCCTTTGTTCAGGTTCTCGACCTTCTCGGGGACGACGTCGGCACAGACGACGTGATGGCCGAGGTGGGCGAGGTACGCGCCCGTCGTCAATCCGACGTACCCCGTTCCGATGACAGCGATGTTGGCCATTTAGCGGGTCAGCTCCTTCACCAGGCGTTCCAACGGCTCGTGCCAGTCGGCCAGGAGGGGTAGGCCCTGCAGGCGCAAGGCGGCGTTGTCGAGCACCGAGTATGCCGGGCGCTTTGCCGGCGTCGGATAGTCAGCGGTCGTGATGGGCGTCACCCGGGAGGGATCGAGGTCGGCCGCGGCGAACGTCGCCTGCGCCAGGTCGAACCAGGTGGCCGTGCCCTGGTTGGTCACGTGGAAGACGCCGGGGAAGCGGCCGACGACGAGCCGCTTGATGGCAGCGGCGAGGTCGTCGGTGAACGTCGGGCTGCCAACCTGGTCGGCCACGACCCGGACCTCTTGCCGCTCGCCGGCGAAGCGCAGCATCGTCTTGACGAAGCCGGTGCCGCCGCGCGTGCGGATGATCGTGTTGCCGGGGTCGACCTCGAGTTCGCCACCGAGCTTCGAGCGCCCGTAGACGCTGAGCGGGTTCGTCGGCGACCACTCATCGATCGGGAAGCTCTGCGTGCCGTCGAAGACGAAGTCGGTGCTCACGTAGACGACGTGGGCGCCGACGATGCGGGCGGCGTGCTGGACGTGGCGCGTGCCGAGCGCGTTGACGCGGAACGCCCGGTCTGGATCGCTCTCGCAGGCATCGACGGCCGTCCAGGCACCGACATGGATGATGGTGTCTGGCTCGGCGGAGGTGATGCCCCCGAGGATGCTGTCCCGGTCACCAAGGTCGAGCTCGTTGCGGGTCGCCGCGATCACGTCGTACCGGGCGGTGCCGTCGTCGAACGCCTTGACCAAGTCCCGGCCGAGTCCGCCGGCGGCACCGGTGATCAGCACGCGCAACGTCACGGCTGGGCCTTGAGCGGCTCCCACCACCAACGGTTGTCGCGGTACCACGAGACCGTTTCGTCGAGCGCTTCGTCGAGGGTGCGCTGCTTCGTCCAGCCGAGAGACTCGATCTTGGAGATGTCGACGGAATAGCGGCGGTCGTGACCGAGACGGTCTTCGACGTACTCGACCATCTCCTCGCCGACCCCGAGCAGCGCGAGCAGTTTGTCGACCAGCACTCGATTCGGCGTCTCGTTCCCCGCGCCGATGTTGTAGATCTCACCGGCCTCACCTCGCTGGCGTACGAGTTCGATACCGGCGCAGTGGTCATCGACGAAGAGCCAGTCGCGCTCGTTCAATCCATCGCCGTAGAGCGGCAACTTTTTGCTGTCGAGCACGTTCGTCGTGAAGAGCGGGATGGCCTTCTCCGGGAACTGATACGGGCCGAAGTTGTTGGTGCAGCGCGTCACCGTGA
This sequence comes from Acidimicrobiales bacterium, assembly GCA_046596815.1. Taxonomy (GTDB): domain Bacteria; phylum Actinomycetota; class Acidimicrobiia; order Acidimicrobiales; family CADCTF01; genus DATLED01. The sequence continues at coordinate 3,007 of JBKJLU010000109.1, forward strand.
CCGGCAGGCCGTAGGTGTGGTGATACGACAGGGCGATGAGGTCGGAACCCGCTTTGGAGGCCGAATAGGGCGAGCGGGGCTCGAGCGGATCGTCCTCCTTCGACGAACCGGTCTCGACCGATCCGTAGACCTCGTCGGTGCCGATGTGCACGACCCGACCGATCTCGAGACGGCGGGCCGTGTCCATCACGATGTTGGTGCCGAAGCAGTTCGTGTTGATGAAATCGTCGGGACCGGCGATCGACCGGTCGACGTGGCTCTCGGCTGCGAAGTGCACGACGGCGTCGTGGCCGGTCATCGCGTCTTCGAGGGTGCCCGGGTCGCAGATGTTGCCCTTCACGAATCGGTAGCGGGGCGAGTCGTCGACATCCTTGAGGGTCGAGAGGTTGCCCGCATAGGTGAGCGCGTCGTAGACGGTCACCTCGTGGTCGCTGTTGGCCAGCACGTGGCGGACGTAATTCGACCCGATGAAGCCGGCCCCACCGGTCACGAACAGTCGCATATGCCCGCAGAGGCTACTTGGAGCGGTCCCTGACCCCCCGCGGCTCGCGGGGCGAGCCGTCGGTCGCCAGCTTCACGATGTACTGCCCGTACGGTGATTTCCCGAGTGCTTCCCCGAGGCGGTGGAGGTCTTCGCGTTCGATATAGCCCATGCGCCAGGCGATCTCTTCGAGGCAGGCGATCTGCTCTCCCTGGCGGTGCTCGAGCACCTGCACGAAGGTCGATGCCTCGAGCAGGCTGTCGTGGGTGCCGGTGTCGAGCCAGGCCATCCCCCGACCCATCTCGATCAACCGAGCCTGGCCTCGAGCGATATAGGCGTTGTTGACGTCGGTGATCTCGTACTCACCGCGCGCCGACGGCTGGAGGTCACGAGCGATCTGCACCACGGCGTTGTCGTAGAAGTAGAGCCCGGTCACGGCGGTGTTCGATCGGGGCTTCGCCGGCTTCTCCTCGATCGAGGTGACGTTGCCGTCGGCGCCGACCTCAGCCACGCCGTAGCGCTCCGGATCCTTCACGCCGTATCCGAAGAGCACACAACCCGTCTCGAGCTCGGAGGCGTCGAGGAGCAGCTCCTGCAGTCCGTGGCCGTGGAAGATGTTGTCGCCGAGGACGAGACAGACCGGGTCGTCGCCGATGAAGTCGGCCCCGATGACGAAGGCCTGGGCCAACCCATTGGGCTCGGCCTGCACGGCATAGCTGATGCGGATGCCGAGGCGGTCGCCGTCACCGAGCAGTCGCTCGAACTGGGGGAGGTCGTGGGGCGTCGAGATGACGAGCACGTCACGGATGCCGGCGAGCATCAGCACCGACAGGGGGAAGTACACCATCGGCTTGTCGTAGACCGGCAGCAGCTGCTTCGAGATACCGAGGGTGACGGGATGCAACCTCGTCCCACTGCCGCCCGCCAGGATGATCCCCTTCATCGCGCCCCCCTCGTTCGTAGAACCATCAACACTGTGGGCCGGGGGGAGGGGGCGCCGTCTCCTTGGGCCCTGGCTTGGCCGGTGCAGTGGTCGGTGGAGGAATGGTCGTGGCCGCGGCGGCTGTGCCGACGACACCGCCGTAGTTGCCGCCGGTGATGACGACGACGTCGATCGACCGCAGTGTCGGATCCTCCTGCAGCTTCGTGCCGCCCATGATCTTCGACTGCACGACCTTGGCCTTGTCGAGTTGGCCCGGCCCGTAGGCGATCACGGTGTCGGTGTAGCGGGAGGTATTGGCCGGGCCCAGCCCCGCCACGTTGAAGCCGACCTTGCCGAGGGCGGCGCCGACCTCTCGAGCCTGACCCTCCGCACCCGAGCCGTTCAACACCCGCACCCGAATGTTCGAGGGCGGAATGGCGGGCACGTCGGCGGGGGCACCGGCCGCCGCCGGGGGCGGGGTGCGGGCCAGGAACGTGTCGATGATCTGCTGCGACTCGGGCTGCTTCAATCGCAGCACTGCGGCTCCGCCGATGTTGGCGGGCACGGTCTGCACCGTCAGCATCTGGACGGCGTTCGGATCGAGCGAACGGAATCGTTTGGCCAGATCGGCGATGTCGCGCTCGGTGAATCCCGAATCGATTCTGACGTTCTTTATGCCGGTCGACACGAGTCGGTTGATAGCCAGAAAATCCAGGCCCCTGGCCTTCTCGTTGGCCCGCTTCAACACCCTCCGCACGAAGTCCTGCTGACGTTGGATACGCCCGAGGTCACCGGTGGGATCGGTGCGCCATTTGCCGTTCTCGAAGTATTCGTATTGACGGCTGCGGACGAAAGCCAACGCCTGGTCGCCGCTGAGGGTGACGCATCCCGGATTTGGAATGTCGAGCCCCGTGACCTTGTCACGCGCTCGGGCCGGGCTGTAGATCTGCACGCCCCCCACCGCGCTGACGATGCCACGGAACCCGTTGAAATCCACCTGGACGTAGTGGTCGATGGGAATGCCCAAGTCCTCGCTGACCGTCTGGATCAGCCGCTCGGGTCCCGCTTCGAAGGCGGTGTTGATGCGGTCACTGCGGCCCGTGCCGGATATGGCGACGTAGAGATCACGGGGCAGCGAGAGCATCGATGCCTTCTCCTGCTTCGGGTCGACGCGGAGGATGATGATCGTGTCGCTGCGTTGACCCTTGACTTCCTTGGTGCCACCGAAGTTGTCATCGCCCGCTTGTGCGATGCCCTCGCGGGTGTCCGATCCGACCACGAGCACATTCATCGGGTCGCCCGGTGGCCGTTGCTTCTCCCCGGGGCCCTTTCCTCGCAGAACCTGGGTGAGTTCCTCGCGGTCGATCTGGCCGAACTTCCAGCGGACGTACCCATAGCCCCCGGCCGTCGTCACCACGCAAATGGCGACGATCACGTTGACGACGATGAGGAGGCGGCGCGGCCATCGACGGTGGCGCGGCTGCACTTCCTCCTCCGGAGGGGGAACCACGGGGGGCAAGTTAGTTTGTCTCTCGTCGCGCTTTACGGCGGGGCCCTCGGGTCATACGACCGGCAGGCCGAGTTCACGGCTGATGACGAGGCGCTGGATCTCGCTCGTCCCCTCCCCGATCTCGAGGATCTTCGAGTCGCGGTAGAAGCGGCTCACCGGGGTCTCGTCCATGAAGCCGTAGCCACCGAAGATCTGGGTCGCCTCCCGCGTGGCCGTGACCGCAGCCTCGGTGCTGTACAGCTTGGCGATGGCCGCCTCACGCTTGAACGGACGGCCCATGTCCTTGAGCCACGCCGCCTTGTAGGTGAGCAGTCGGGCGTTCTCCAACAGCACGGCGAGGTCGGCGCACTTGAAGGCGACGGCCTGGTTGGCGCCGATCGGGCGGCCGAAGGCGTGACGGTCCTTGGCGTACTGCACGCTGAGGTCGAGGCAGGCCTGCAACGTGCCCACGGCGAGGGCGGCGATGGCGATGCGGCCCTCGTCGAGGATGGCCAGGAACTGCCGGAAACCGTTTCCCCGAACGCCGAGCAGGTGATCCTCGGGCACGGCGCAGTCGGTGAACGTCAGACCATGGGTGTCGGACGCGTGCCACCCCATCTTCCGGTAGGGCGGCTGCACCTCGAAGCCGGGGGTGCCCGAGGGAACGATGACGGCGCTGATCTCGGGCACCTGGCCGCCGCTCGTGGTGCGCACGCCTGTGCGCGCCGTCACCGTGACCAGCGACGTGATGTCCGTGCCCGAATTGGTGATGAAAGCCTTCTCGCCGTTGACGACCCATTGGCCGGTTTCCTCGTCGAGGTCGGCCTTGGTGCGGGTGCCGCCGGCATCGCTACCGGCCCCTGGCTCGGTGAGGCCGAACCCGCCGAGCGCCCTCCCAGCCACGAGGTCGGGAAGCCACTTCTGCTTCTGCTCCTCGGTACCGAACTGGAAGATGGGGTTGGCGCCGAGGCCGACTCCGGCCTCGAGCGTGATGGCGAGCGACTGGTCGACCCGCGCGATCTCCTCGATGGCGAGGCACAAGGTGGTGAAGTCGGCCCCCGATCCCCCGTACTCCTCAGGGAACACGAGTCCGAACAGACCCAGTTCGCCCATGGCCAGAACGACGTCGGTGGGGAAGGTGTGATCGCGATCCCAAGCCTCGGCATGGGGTGCGATTTCCGCCTCGGCGAAGTCCCGCACGACCTTCCGGAACGACTCCTGTTCGTCACTCAGATCGAAGTGCACCTGCACGAGCCTACGCTCGCCCCACCATGAGATCCGCCGCACCGCTGGCCGTCGTGGGGGGCCAACTCTGCACGGACTTGCGAGACGTCACCTCCGATCTCGCCGCTCTCGACTCGACCGGATTCTGGGTCGTGGTGCTCCCCTATGACGGCGAGCCCTTGTGCGCCAGATTCGACCGGGTGCGGGGGGCGGTTCCCTGGCCGGGCCGGCGCTGGCGAGGCCCGGCGGCGTCGTCGTGGGTCTCGTCGCTCGACCGCGCGGCGTACTGCGACGGCGTGCGCGCCATCCGCGAGTTGATCGCTGCGGGCGAGGTGTACCAGGTGAACCTCTGCCGTGTGCTGTCCGCGCCTCTACCGAATGGCGCGGACGTTGCGGCACTGGGGGCGGCGCTGACCACGGGAAACCCTGCGCCCTACTCGGCCGTCGTGCGACTCCCCGACCAGGGAGTGCACATCGCCTCGGCCTCACCCGAGCGGTTCCTGCGGCGCGATGGTCGACTCGTCGAGTCGATCCCCATCAAGGGCACGGCGGCCGCGCCGACGGGGTTCCTGGCCAAGGACCGCGCCGAGAACGTGATGATCGTCGACCTCGTCCGCAACGACCTCGGACGGGTGTGCGAGTGGGGCTCGGTCGAGGTGCCCGGACTCTGCGAGGTCGAGCGCCATCCTGGCCTCTCTCATCTGGTGTCAACCGTGCGGGGCCGACTTCGCGACGGGATGGGGTGGGCCGACGCCATCGGCGCCACCTTTCCGCCCGGATCGGTGACGGGCGCGCCGAAGATCGCCGCTCTCGGTGTCATCGAGTCGTTGGAGACGGCTTCGCGCGGGCCGTATTGCGGCGCCGTCGGGTGGGTCGACGCCGATTCGGACGAGGGTGATCTCAACGTCGCCATCCGCACCTTCTGGTTCGCCGACGACCGCATCCACTTCGGAACCGGCGGGGGCATCACCTACGACTCGACGCCTGAAGGCGAGTGGGCGGAAACCGAGCTCAAGGCCCGACGGCTGCTCTCGGTAGTGTCATCGCCGTGACCACGGTGTGGCTCGACGGACGGTTGGTGCGCGCCGAGGAAGCACGCGTCTCCCCGTTCGACCACGGACTGCTCACCGGCGACGGCGTGTTCGAGACGCTCGTCGTCTACGACGGCCAACCGTTCGCGGTGCGCCGACACCTCGAGCGGCTGGCCGTGTCGTGCAAGGGACTCGGCCTCGAATGCCCCGACGATGGCCTGTTGCGCGAAGCACTTTCCGCCGTCGTCGAGGTCAACGAATTGGCAAGTGCTCGTCTGCGCATCACCGTCACCGGCGGAGAGGCCCCGCTCGGCTCCGAAAAGGGGGCCCACGGTCCGACGGTGATCGTGGCCGCCGGCGCCCTCGGCACCTGGCCGCCGACGGCGGACGTCGTCACCGTGCCTTGGCCCCGCAACGAGCGCGGCGCACTGTCGGGGCTGAAGACGACGTCCTACGGCGAGAACGTGGTCGCGCTGTCGTTCGCCCACGAGCGCAACGCCTCGGAGGCGATCTTCGCCAACACCATCGGCCAGTTGTGCGAAGGCACCGGTTCGAACGTGTTCGTGGGCATCGGCGGACGACTCCTCACCCCCCCGCTGCGGTCGGGTTGTCTCGCCGGCATCACCCGCGCCCTGGTCATCGAAGCGATGGGCGCGTCGGAGGAAGACCTCCCCCTCGACGCACTGGCCGGCGCCGACGAGGCGTTCCTGACGTCGACGACCCGCGAAGTGCAGGCCATTGCGAGCGTCGACGGCCGGCCGCTGCCGGTGCCGCCGGGTCCGCTGACGCTGGCCGCAGCAGCCGCATTCGCTGCGCTTGTGGCCGAGTCGCTCGACCCCTAAGGTTCCCCTCCCCCTGTCCGCCTCGGACGGGGCGTCGACGCGCGATCGGGGGGCTGTCGGTGCGGTTGTACTGGGAGTTGGCCCGGCGTTCCTTCCGTCGGTTCTCGACCTACCGCTCCGCCACCTTGGCCGGGGTGTTCACCAATACCGTCTTCGGCTTCATCAAGGCGGCTGTGCTCATCGCCGTCTACCGCGAGCGAGCCGACGTCGGCGGATTCGACGTCCGAGACGCCCTGACCTTCACCTTCGTGAGCCAGGGTTTCCTCGTGGTGATGGGCGCCTTCGCCGGGCACCTCCCCCTCGCCGACCGGATCCAGACCGGCGATGTCGTCGCCGACCTCTACCGGCCGGTCGACCTGCAAGCCTTCGAGCTGGCCGCGGACATGGGCCGAGCGGCGTTCCAGTGCACGATTCGAGCCATCGTGCCGCTGCTCGTCGGCGGGCTGGTGTTCGACCTGCGTCTTCCCTCGTCGCCAGCCGTGTGGCTGCTCTTTGCGGTGGCGGTCCTGCTCGGGCTCCTCGTCAGTTTCGCCCACCGGTTCCTCGTCACGTTGTCCACGTTCTGGACGCTCGACTACCGGGCCGCCAGCCAGATGTCGACGGTGGTGGCCATGTTCTTCTCGGGCTTCGCCATACCCGTCGTGTTCTTCCCTGATTGGCTCGAGCGAGTGGCCAGGTTCCTGCCGTACGTCGGCTTCGCACAGATCCCGATCGAGGTCCTCCTCGGCAAGTACGAATCGGGTCTCGCATTGGCAGCCGCGTTGGCCAGCCAGGTTGCGTGGGCGGTCGTGCTGTTCACTGGTGGACGAGCGGTGTTGCGGGCGGCCACCCGTCGTGTGGTCGTGCAAGGTGGCTGACGTCGGCGCCGCCATCTCCGAACGGCCCACCGTGCGCGAGCTGGCCCACATCTACAAGGTGATGGCCGGCGCCCGCATCCGCGCCGACTGGCAATACCGCATTCCCTTCGTCGGCTACACGATCACCCAGGGCCTCATCACCGTCCTCGACTTCGTGCAGATCGTCGTGATCTTCGGCCAAGTACGCCAACTCGCCGGATGGAGCGTGGCCGAGGTCGCCTTCCTCTATGGCACGTCGGCCATCTCGTTCCACCTCGCCGACGTGTTCATCAGCCAGGTGGAGCGTGCTCCTCAGCGCATTCGCACGGGCACGTTCGATTCGCTCCTCATCCGTCCGCTCGGTGCGCTGTTCCAACTCTGCGCCGACGACTTCGCCTTCCGACGAGTGGGCAAGCTCGTGCAGGGCACGGCCGTGCTCACCTACGCCATCGTCGCCCTCGACGTTCGATGGACGCCGCTGCGAATTGCCGTCGTCGTGGTGATGCTCGCCGTCGGCACGGCAATCTTCGGCGCCATCTGGGTGATGACGTCGTCGCTCACCTTCTGGATCATCGAGGGCACCGAGGTGATGAATGCCTTCACGTATGGCTCGTCCTATGCCACCGAATATCCGCTGCACGTGTTCGGCCGGTGGCTGCGTCGGCTGCTGACCTTCGTGGTGCCGGCGGCCTTCGTGAACTACTACCCCTCGCTCTATGTGCTCGGGAAGACCGATCCGTTCGGGTCGCCGGTCTGGCTCCCGTTCGTTTCGCCACTCGTGGCCGCCGCACTCGTTCTCGTCGCCCGGGCGACGTGGTTCACCGCCATCCGTCACTACCGCAGCACCGGGAGCTGAGTTGTCCGTCATCGAACTCGCAGACGTCTCCAAGGAGTTCGTCCTGCGCAAGAAGGCGGGTGTCTTCCGGCGGGAGCGGGTGGTGGTGCGGGCCGTCGACGACGTGTCGCTGTCGGTGGCGTCGGGCGAGCTCGTGGGCTACATCGGTCCGAACGGCGCCGGGAAGTCCACGACGATCAAGATGCTCACCGGCATCCTCGTGCCGACGTCGGGCAACATCACAGTGGCCGGCGTCGACCCCCAGCGGAAGCGGGTCGAGCTGGCAAGGCGCATCGGTGTGGTCTTCGGGCAACGCACCCAACTCTGGTGGGATCTGCCGTTGCGTGACTCCTTCGAGTTGCTCCGCCACATCTACCGGGTGGCGGAGGCACGCCATGCGGAGAATCTGGAGGGATTCACCGAGTTGCTGGACATGGGACCGTTCCTCGACACCCCGGTCCGCCAGTTGTCCCTCGGTCAGCGGATGCGGGGCGACCTCTGCGCCGCGCTGTTGCACGATCCGACGATTCTCTATCTCGACGAGCCGACGATCGGGCTCGATGTCGTGTCGAAGTCGCGAGTCCGGGAGTTCCTGGCCGAGGTGAACCGCGAGCGGGGCGTCACGGTCGTGTTGACCACCCACGACCTGTCCGATGTCGAGCGGCTCTGCACCCGCCTGGTGGTCATCGACCACGGACGCGTCATCCACGACGGCACGGTGGCCGAAATCAAATCCCGCTTCGGCGAGTGGCGCACCGTCGTCGTGGACCTCGAGGAGGAAGCCTCCCCCCTCGTCGTCCCGGGCGGCGAGACCCTTCGGGTCGACGGGGTCCGTCAGTGGGTGCGCTTTCGCGGTGCCGACACCTCCGCCGCCGCCGTGATCGCCGCCATCGCCGCCGTCGCCAAGGTTCGCGACCTCGCCATCGAGGAACCCGACATCGAGGACGTCGTCACCCGCATCTACACCGAATCCCCCTGACCCATCCGGTTTGGGCAGCCTCAGTTCGCAATCGCGCTCTGACGCTGCCCAATCGCGGTGGTGATCTGTTGGGCGACCCGTTCGGGACGGCGGACGACGTCCGCCCAGGTGAAGCGGAGGACCATCCAACCCTTGCCGACGAGCACGTTCTGGCGGTCGCGGTCTGACTGGAATGCCTTCGGGGACGAGTGTGGCCCATACCCGTCGACCTCGATGGCGATACGCAGTTCGGGGTAGGCGAAATCGATCTCGAATCGGCCCACGCGATGCTGGAACACCGGACGCGGAAGTCCGGCGAGCTTGCACAGTCGCGCGAATCGGGGTTCCAGCACACCGTCCGGCGGGACCTCGAGGAGGGCTCGGCGGTTCAACACCTCCCGCAGCGGCCCCGCACCTCGCCGACCGGGCCGAGCGAGTAGCGCCAACTCCCACTCGACGGCCGCCACCGTGACCAGCTTGGCGATCTCGGCCCGATCGAGCACCGTTTCGACGACGGAAGGCTTGACGACCGCGCCGAGGTCGGTGATCCCCCGCATCGGCGTCGTCACCCGGATGCCCCTACGTGTGTGGATTCGCATCTCGTCGCGCGTGCGGTGGACCACGACCCCCGGCAAGGTCAACGACTGGCGCCGCGGCACAGAGATCTCGACCGGGGGCTCGCCGTCGTAGACATCCCAGAGGTGAGCACCGGCTCGATGGGACGACGCAGCGTCCGCGCCGGCGGCCAGTACGGCCGCAAGCTGGCGCTGGTGCCAGGTCACGGGCGCTCCTGCCACCCGGTAGACGCCGGGATGTACCCGGAGGAGCGCGCCACGCTCGACGAGTCGCGCGATGGAAGACCTCACCAATCCCATCTCGATGAGTTGCCGCCACGTGACCAGGCCGTACTGCATCCGCGCGATGCGGTCGATGTCCAGCATCGGGACACCCCTTCCTTCGCTTTGGGCAGCACCAGCACGCGATCGCGTGCTGTAGCTGCCCAAACGTGATCTTGAAAGGGGGAAGGGAGCTGTTGGGGGTCAGCGTAGGTGGACGATGTCGCCGACCTCAATGGTGCGATCGTCCACGATGAGGCGGCCGGCGGCGTCGATGTCGGTGGCCGTGCCCTCGAAGGTCGAGCCGTCGGTGAGCTCGACCCGCACGTCGCGGCCCACGGTTACGCAGGCCGAGCGATAAGCCTCGCCGACCGCTGGCCACCCGGCGTCGAGCCAGCCCCCCAACGAAGCCAGCAACGCGTCGACTACGCCGTCTCGTGAGACCCCTTCGCCGAGGCGGGCGGCGCCGGGGGGTGCCCAGGCCACGTTCATCCCGATCCCCACGGCGACGGCGCCGGCGCCGTCGGTCTCGGCCAGCACCCCCGCGAGCTTGGAGTCGAAAGCGTCCCCGACCATCAGGTCGTTCGGCCACTTCAATCCGCAGGCGACGCCGGCCACCGACGACGCGGCGTCCCGGCCGGCGAGGGCTACGGCGGCGACAGCCAGATGCGACACCTCGGACGGACGGAGCAACACGGTCAACAACAGGTTGGCCCCCGCCGGCGCTTCCCACGTGCGCCCGAGGCGTCCCCGTCCGGCGGTCTGATGGTCGGCGACGGCCACCAATCCCTCTGGCGCCCCCTCTCGGGCCCGCGCGATCACCCAGGTGTTGGTGGAATCGATCGTGGCGAAGTGACGCACATCCCAGGTCGGAGGCATGGCCGCTTACGATACGCAGCGATGTCGCTACCCTCCGCTCAACCCTCAGGGCCCTCCGCCCGCCCCCTGTTCTCCAAGGTCCTGATCGCCAACCGGGGCGAGATCGCCGTGCGGGTCATCCGCACCTGTCGCGAGCTCGGGATCGGCACGGTCGCCGTCTACTCCGACCTCGATCGTGAGGCCCTCCATGTCCGCCTGGCCGACGAGGCCTACGCCTTGGGCGGCACGACGGCGGCCGAGAGCTACCTCAACACCGAGAAGATCCTCGACGCCATCCGCCGCAGTGGGGCCGAAGCCGTGCACCCCGGCTATGGGTTCTTCTCCGAGAACACCGATTTTGCCCGGGCCATCACCGAGATGGGCGTCGCCTTCATCGGCCCGCCGCCCGAGGCCATCGAGGTCATGGGCGACAAGATCAGCGCCCGCATCGCCGCCGCCGAGGGCGGGGTGAGTGGCGTCCCTGGCGACAACACGATCCTCACCAGCGGCGAGCAGGTCGTGGCCTTCGGCGAGAAGAACGGCTGGCCCGTGGCCATCAAGGCGGCCTATGGCGGCGGCGGGCGCGGCATGCGGGTGGTCCAGAGCGCGGCCGAGGCCCACGCCGCCCTCGAGTCGGCCCAGTCGGAG